>JANXPS010000006.1 GCA_025357175.1 Deltaproteobacteria bacterium
ACCCGGGCGTCCCGATGCGGCCGCGGGCCTGCGAAAGCAATGCCCTCGCCTCGCGCCGGATATCGTCAAGCTCGGCGGGAGCGGCGTCGATCAGCATCCGATAGGCGGCCGTCACGGCCGCCACGTAGCCGGCCGGCTTCATCCGCCCCTCGATCTTGAGACACGATATGCCGGCGTCGGCCAGCGACGGGATCGAATCGATCCCCCAGAGGTCCCGCGTCGAAAACGGGTATCCGCCGCCCCCTTCCAGCGCGAATTTCCACCGGCAGGGTTGGGCGCAGTCGCCCCGGTTGCCGCTACGCCCCCCGAGGAAAGAGGAAAAAAGGCATTGCCCCGAAACACAGAAGCAGAGGGCGCCGTGGACGAAGCATTCGAGCTCGGTTCCGGAACCGGAAGCGATCGACCGGATTTCGGGAAGCGACAGTTCGCGGGCCAGCACCACGCGTCGAAAACCGAGCGCCGACATCTGGCGGACGCCATCGGCGTTGTGAATCGTCATCTGGGTCGAGGCGTGAAGCGGAAGCGCCGGGAAATGATCGCGCACGATTTTCGCAAGTCCCAGGTCCTGCACGATGAGGGCGTCGACGCGGGCTTCGGCAAGTTCGGACAGGATCCCGACGATTTCGGGTAGTTCGCGATCCTTGAGGAGCGTGTTGAGCGTGACGTACAGCCTTCGGCCCTCGCGGCGGCAAAGCGAGGCCATGCGGGAAATCTCTCCGGTCGAGAAGTTCCGGGCGCGCGAGCGTGCGGAAAAGCCGTTCAGCCCGGCATATACGGCGTCGGCGCCGCCGTCGATTGCGGCGAAGAACGACTCGATCGATCCCGCAGGGGCGAGAAGTTCCGGTTTCCCGGATGCATGATTGTTCGATAATGTCATCCTTATAGAATACCGGATTTTAACCGGCCGCGCTCCGGTTCCCGTTGTATCATGGGCGGTCGTCGACACCTCCGGGAAGGATGAATGACCACATGGGCCCTTTTGACCTGAGAGACGCCATCGGCGACACGCCGCTCGTCGAGCTGAGACGGATCACCCCGAATCCGGGGGTCCGGATCCTGGCCAAACTCGAAGGCAACAATCCCGGGGGCTCGGTCAAGGACCGCCCCGCGCTATACATGCTCAACGGCGCCGAGCAGCGCGGCGAGTTGACGCACGACAAGACGATCCTCGAGCCGACTTCGGGCAACACCGGAATCGCGTTCGCGATGCTCGGCACGGCACGGGGCTACAAGGTCAAGCTGGTCATGCCTGCCTGCGTTTCCATGGAGCGTCGCGCGGTGCTCCAGGCCTACGGCGCCGAACTGGTGCTCTCTCCTTCCGAAGAACGGACCGACGGCGCGATCCGCGTCGCCTATCGCATGTTCGAGGAATCACCCGACACCTATTACATGCCCAACCAGTACGCCAACGAAGACAACCCGCGCGCCCATTTCGAGACCACCGCACCCGAGATCGTGGTCCAGACCGATGGCGACATCGACTGCTTCGTCGCGGGGATGGGAACGGGCGGGACGCTCATGGGGATCAGCCGGTTCTTCCGGGAGATGAAGCCCTCGGTCCGGGTGATCGGCGTCGAACCCGTTCTCGGCCACCGCATCCAGGGCCTGAAAAACATGAAAGAGGCGATCGTTCCGCCGATATACCGGGAGGAATCACTGTCGTCCAAGGTCGTCGTCGAGGACGAGCCCGCATTCGAAATGGCCCGCCGCCTTGCGATCGAGGAGGGGCTGTTCGTGGGGATGTCCAGCGGCGCGGCCGTCGCGGGCGCCTGCGAGGTGGCCCGGGACATGAGTCACGGCACCATCGTCGTCCTGCTGCCGGACCGCGGCGATCGCTACCTGAGCACATCGCTGTTCCGTTCCGTCTGCGGGAGCTGCCCTCCGTAAGACTTTTCTAGTCCTCTTCGAGCAGCCGGCCGGGCAATATTCCCTTGCGGCCGTATTTCTCGTGGATCCTGTCGACCGTCTTGTTGAGCGCTTCCTGCCGCAGGGGGGAAACCACGGAGGGGGCCGGGGCTTCGGGCGCCTTCGCCTTCGCCGCCCCCTGCCCGCTTCCCCCGAACAGCGACAGCTGGACCGGCTTCCTCGAGTGCAGTTCCGGTCCCCCGGCCATCGTCGCGCGTTCGCGGTCCATCCGGTTTTCGAGCACGACGCCGTCCGGCCCCGAAATCGCCGGCGCCTCTTCTCCTTCCAGATTCGATAGCGAGATTCCGAGCAACCGCACTGGACGGGCCCCCGCCTCGGTCTTGTCAAGCAGGCGCCTCGCGATCCGGTAGATCGTGCCGCCGTCGTCGGTGGTCTGCTGCAGCGACTCGGCGCGGGTCACCTGCTCGAAGTCGGAGTATTTGACCTTGAGCGTGACGGTCCTGCCCCGGAAATCGTGGCGCCGCATCCGTGATGCGACCCGGTGCGCGAGGTCGAGAAGCTGGCGCTCCATCGTTTTCCGCCCCCGGATGTCCTGTTCGTAGGTGTCCTCGTGGCCGATGGACTTGACCTCGTTTCCCGTCTCGACCGGACGGTCGTCGATCCCGTTCGCCAGCGCGTGCATATGAGCGCCGTGCGCACCGAAACGGCCGATCAGCGTATCGACCGGCAGGGCGGCAATATCGCGGATCGTCCGGACGCCCATTCGCTCGAGCGCTCCTTCGGTCACCTTTCCCACGCCCCATAACCGCCCGACGGGCAGCGGCGCGAGAAAGGCGATTTCCGTCCCGGGGGGAACCACCAGGAGGCCGTCCGGCTTCCCGAGATCCGATGCGATCTTCGCCACGTGCTTCGAGGTCGCCACCCCTGCGGAAACCGTCAGGCCCGTTTCCTCCCGAACCACCGCCTTGATGTCGCGGGCGATCTTCTCGGGGGAACCGAACAGGCGCTCGCACCCGGTGACGTCGAGGAACGCCTCGTCGACCGAGAGCGGTTCGACGAGCGGCGTGAATCGGTGGAAAATCGCAAAAATAAGCCGCGAGACCTCCCGGTATCGCGCCATGCGCACGGGGAGGAAAATGCCGCGGGGGCACAACCGGTGGGCCGTCGCCATCGGTTGCGCGGATCGGATCCCGAATTTGCGCGCTTCGTAGGAGGCAGCGCACACGACGCCACGACGCTCGCTGCCGCCGACGATCACCGGTTTGCCGGCCAGCGTCGGATCGTCCCTCACCTCGACGGAGGCGTAGAAAGCGTCCATGTCGAGGTGAAGAATCGCCCGGGGAACGCCCGGCTCGCAGCCGGCCGTCATTCTGCGACCCAGGCCAGTCGCTCGGCGCAGGAATCCGCGACCCGCTCCTGAACGGCTTCCATCGAAGGCGCAAAACCGTCGAGACGCTCGGCCATCGAGGTCGCTTCACGCCCCTTGAGTCCGCACAGGTGGATTTTCCGGAAATGGGACAGGTCGGGATTCACGTTGAGCGCGAAGCCGTGGTACGTCACCCACCGCTTCACGCCGACTCCGATCGAGGCGATCTTGTCGCCTGCGGACCAGACACCGGTCAGCCCTTCGATTCGTTCGGCGCCGACCCCGAAGCTCGCCAGCGTCTCGATGAGCGCCGCCTCGAGCGATCGGATGTACCGGTGAAGGTCCGGCCTGGCCATGTGCACGATCGGGTAGCCGACCAGTTGCCCCGGGCCGTGCCAGGTGATGTCGCCTCCGCGCGAGACCCGTTCGAAGCCGATCCCCTCCAACGCAAGCGCTTCTTCGGACACGAGCAGGTTTGCCGGGTCACCGGTGCGGCCGAGGGTGTAGACGTGGGGATGCGTCAGCAACAGCAGCGTGTCGCCGATCGCGCCCTCGGCGCGTCGTGCGACATGGTCGAGCTGCAGGTCGAGCGCCCTGCGGTATTCGACCTCCCCGAGCCAGACCGTATTCATGCGGCGGACGTCAGAGGGAATATTCCCCCTGCTCCATGATCTCGCGCACCCGGAAGAGGAAGCCGTTGCCCGCGACGCCGTCCACGACCCGATGGTCGTACCCCAGCACGAGGTACATCATCGGCCGGATGACGATCGAGTCGGCCCCGTCGACCTCGGCCACGACAGGACGCTTGACGACCTGCCCCATCCTGAGGATCCCGACCTGCGGCTGGTTGATGATCGGCGTGCCGAACAGGTTGCCCCTGGGCCCCGGGTTGCTGACCGAGAAGGTTCCGCCGTTCAGTTCGTCGGGTGTGATCCTTTTTTCGCGGGCCCTGGCGGCCAGTTCGTCCACCGCCGCGGAAAGTTGCCCGAGCGACAGGCGATGCGCGTCGCGAACCACCGGAACCATCAGGCCGCGATCGGTCTCGACCGCGACGCCGAGGTGCACGGATTTCTTGAGAATCTGGTTTTCGCCTTCGACCCATGCGTTGAGGGAGGGGAACTCGGCCAGCGCCCGAACCGTTGCGGCAAGCAGGAACGGCAGCACGGTCAGCGTCGTTCCTTCGGCTTTCCGGGCTTCCCGGAACGCCATGATCCGGTGCATGTCCACCTCGGCGACGGCGTGCACGTGGGGCGATGTCTGCTTGCTGCGCACCATCCGTTCGGCGATCTTCCGACGGATCGGGGAGAAAGGAACGACCTGGTCGCCGGAAGATAGGCCGGGAGGCGGCGCAACGGCGCCCGCTTCCGCAGACGGCGCGGGAGAGGGCGGGAGCGTTGCGGCGGCCTTTTCGACGGGTCCGGCAGATGTCCCGGACACGGGGGGTGGGGAGGCGGATTCGGCATCCGGAGGCTTTCCGGCAAGAAAGCGTTCGACGTCCTGCCGGGTGACGCGCCCGTCGATGCCCGTGCCGGTGATTTTCGACAGGTCGAGTCCGTGTTCGGCCGCCATGCGCGCGACGACGGGGGTGATGCGCAAACGGGCGCCGCTGGCCATTGTGGTCGAGGGCCGCGGGATCGTCTCTCGGTCGTGCGCCGCCGGGATCTGCCGCGGAGCGGGCGGAATCGTCGGGGCGGCTTCGCCTTTTCGACTGATCCAGGAGGGCATTCCCTCGTGCGACTCGTCCCACCCGGCGGTAACCGACTGAGCCGGTGCAGCGTCGATCACCGGCGCGGAAGGAGCCGTCGCCCGACCCTCGGTTTCGATGCGGGCGATCACGCCCTTGATCGGCACCACTTCGCCCTCTTTCGCGAGCAGCGCGGCCACGACGCCCGCGACGGGCGAGGGAATTTCGGCGTCGACCTTGTCGGTCGAGATCTCGAGCAGCGCCTGGTCCTTGGCAACCGCGTCGCCCGGCTTGACCAGCCACTTGACCACGGTTCCCTCGATCACGCTTTCGCCAAGCTGCGGCATCACGACGTCTATGAGCATAGCTCCTCCTAATACCGGCCCAACTTGCGGATCGCCTCGGTGATCTTGACCTGATCCGGAAGGATGAACGCCTCCATCGACGATGCGAAAGCGTTGTGGGTATCGCGGGACGCCAGCCGCATCACCGGACCGTCGAGATCCTCGAACAGTTCTTCGGCGATCCGGGCCGCGATCTCGGCTCCGATGCCCCCGGTCAGCCGCGCCTCGTGGACGATCAGCGCCTTCCCGGTCTTGCGGACAGACCCCCGGATCGCATCCCAGTCGAGCGGCATCAGCGTTCGCAGGTCGATCACCTCGACGGAGATCTCTCCCGCCAGCTCGCGTGCGGCGGCAACCGCGGAATGGACCGTCGCGCCGTAGGTGATCACGGTCAGGTCGGCACCTTCGATCCTCATGGCCGCCTTGCCGATCGGCACCAGGAATTCTTCTTCCGGAATATCTTCCTTGATGCGCCGGTAGAGGAACTTGTGCTCGAAATAAAGTACGGGGTCGTCGTCGCGGATCGCGCTCTTCATCAACCCCTTGGCGTCGTAGGCGGGCGGGCGATGAACGAGCAGAAGGAACGCGAACTTTATTTCCTGATGGTGCTTGTCCGCGAGTTCGAAGGGCGGGTCG
>JANXPS010000023.1 GCA_025357175.1 Deltaproteobacteria bacterium
TCACCTACAGCTACGGGGACGAACCGTGGCTGGGTGATTTCGGCCGGGGGTTGGGAAACGTCGGGTGGGTCAGGGACCGGCTGGTCCGCCACGAGGAAATTCTGGATCCGCACGAATATTCCTACGCGGGGATGCTCGACATCGGCAACGAGGCCGCCGGAGACCCCCCCGACCTCCATTACACCGGCATCGCCAACTTCCTCGCCTGGCCGGGCTTCGAACATCCCACGGCCTATTTCGCCAACAGCCGCTTCGGACCCAACGGCCACACCCCCGGGATCTTTCCTTTGTCGAGCAACGAGCGATTCATCGGGGTCCAGTGGGATTTCCAACCCCTCCCGCCCGGCGAGTCACGGATGATCTACCTCGTGGTCGGGAAGGCGGAAACCGGTCCCCGCGGTATCCCGAGTCTTCCTCCCGGGGCGCTCCTCAACTACTGGAACTGACGCCTCCTCCTTCTTAATACGGTCTTAACATGCCGCAAACCCGTCCTTCATCGGCCGGCGGCACAATGAAATCGTCATGGCGATCCCCACCGGAAACCTGAAAGACCGCTTGTTCGAACGGGCAACCGCCCTCTTCGCGGGAATCGTGCTGGCGTTGGCACTGTTGCTGTTCGCGCTGCTCGTTCGCGAATCGCTGCCCGCCCTGAAGAAGTTCGGATTTTCCTTCATCACGGGGACGACCTGGGACCCGGTGGCCGAAACGTTCGGCGCCCTCCCCTTCATCTACGGCACGCTCGTCACCTCGACGATCGCCCTGCTGATCGCCGTCCCCTTAAGTGTCGGCGCCGCCGTTTTCATCAACGATTTCGCCCCGCCGTGGCTGAAAGGCCCGGTGTCGTTCCTCGCCGAGCTGCTCGCCGCGATCCCGAGCGTCATCTACGGACTGTGGGGCATCTTCGTGCTGGTGCCTCTTCTTCGCGACCACTTCATGAAACCGGTGACAAGGGTGTTCGGGTGGATTCCCCTCTTCAAGGGACCGGTCTACGGCCCGAGCATGCTGGCCGCGGGCGTCCTGCTCGCGATCATGGTCGTTCCGTTCATCCTTTCGGTCAGCCGCGAGGTGATGGCCACGGTACCCCAGCGGCAGAAGGAGGCCGTCCTGTCGCTGGGCGGCACGCGATGGGAGATGATCCGCATCGTCATCGGTCAGCACTGCATCCCCGGCATCTTCGGCGCGACGATCCTGGGGCTCGGCCGCGCCATCGGCGAAACGATGGCGGTCACGATGCTGATCGGCAACCGGCCCGACATCCTCCTTTCGATATTCCAGCCCGGCTACTCGATGGCGGCCGTCATCGCCAACGAATTCACCGAGGCGACCGGCGACCTCTACCTGTCGTCCCTCATCGCCGTGGGACTGGTCCTCTTCCTGATCACGTTCGCCGTCAATCTGGCCGCCCGCTGGATCCTGACCCGGCTGGTCGCGCACGCCTCGCGGGGGATCTGACGATGGAATCGATCGCCATCCGGCGCAAGCTGACGGACCGGGCCATGACGGGGCTGTTCCTGTTCGCGGCGATCCTTGTCGTCGCACCCCTCTTCCTCATCTTCGCCGACCTCCTGTGGAAAGGTGCGAAGGAACTCAGGTGGTCGCTCCTGACGGACCTGCCGCATCCGGTCGGCGAGACGGGCGGCGGCATCGCCAACGGCATCCTCGGCACCTTGACGATCAGCGGCCTCGCGATGGCCGTGGGCATCCCCGTCGCGGTCATGACGGGCATCTACCTGGCCGAATACGGCAGGGGGTGGTTCGCCTCGATCGTCCGCTTCTGCGTCGATACGCTGGCGGGCGTCCCCTCGATCATCATGGGCATCTTCGGCTACGTCCTCGTGGTCCTGCCGATGAAACGCTTCTCGGCCTGGGCGGCCGCGGCGGCCCTCGCGATGATCTTCATCCCGATCGTCGTCCGGACGACCGAGGAGATGCTGAAGACGGTCCCGCACTCCGTGCGCGAGGCGGCGCTGGCGCTGGGGATCGAGCGGTGGAAGGCGACGCTCTTCATCACCGTCCGCACCGCGTGGTCCGGCATCGTCACCGGCATCCTGCTGGCGATGGCGCGCATCCTGGGCGAAACCGCGCCGCTGCTCTTCACCGCGCTGGGCAACCAGTTCTGGCAGTCGCGCCTCGACGGGCCCATCGCCGCAATCCCGCTCCAGGTATTCACCTACGCGATCTCGCCTTACGAAGACTGGCACGACAAGGCGTGGGCCGGCGCGGTCGTCCTCATCCTGATGGTGTTGTCCATCAGCATGGCCGCCCGCTTTTTCACACGGGAGAAGAAATGGAAACCGTAAACAGTCCGATCCTGAAGATCACCGAGCTGTCGGCCTGGTTCGGCGCGAACCAGGTGCTCAGGAACATCGCGATGAACATCGAGCGCAACACCGTCACCTCGATCATGGGGCCCTCCGGCTGCGGCAAGAGCACGTTCATCCGCTGTCTCAACCGGATGCACGACCTGACGCCGGGCTTTCGCCTTTCGGGCGGCATCGTCTACGACGGCACCGACATCTACTCCGACCCGATCGATCCCGTTGCGCTTCGCCGGAAGGTCGGCATGGTGTTCCAGCAACCGAACCCTTTCCCGCGGATGTCGATCTTCGAGAACGTCGCCGTGGGTCTTCGTCTCAACGGGAAAAACATGCCGAAGTCAGAGCTCGCCGGCCGGGTCGAGCAGTCGCTGCGAATGGCGGCGCTCTGGAACGAGGCGAAAGACCATCTTTCGCGGCCGGGGACCAGCCTCTCGGGCGGCCAGCAGCAACGCCTCTGCATCGCGCGGGCGCTCGCGGTCGAACCGGGCATCCTGCTGATGGACGAGCCATGCTCCGCGCTCGACCCCGTTTCGACCGGCAAGATAGAGGAACTGATCGAAGAGCTGGGCGAGCGCCTCACGATCATCGTCGTCACCCACAACATGCAGCAGGCCGCGCGCATCTCCGACTTCGTCGC
Source organism: Deltaproteobacteria bacterium (assembly GCA_025357175.1). Taxonomy (GTDB): domain Bacteria; phylum Desulfobacterota; class Deferrimicrobia; order Deferrimicrobiales; family Deferrimicrobiaceae; genus JANXPS01. Next base: position 2,956 of record JANXPS010000023.1, read on the forward strand.
CTTCTTCCTGATGGGCGACCTGGTCGAACTCGACCGGAGCGCGAAGATCTTCACCAACCCGTCCGACAAGCGGACGGAGGAGTACATCACGGGCCGGTTCGGATGAAGCCGACGGAAGGAGCAGCGACATGACCGCCGCAAGGCATTACTCGGAGGCGCTCGGGACCCTCAAGGAAATGGTTCTCCGGATGGGTGGACTGGCCGAGCAGATGGTGCACCTGTCGGTCACCGCGCTCGCGGAACGGAACGGGGAGCTGCTCACGGGCGTCCGGCCGATGGAGACGCAGGTCAACCGGCTGCACGTCGACATCGACGAGATGTGCCTCGAGATGATCGCGCTGAGGCAGCCCGCGGGCGGCGACCTGCGCTTCATCGCGGCCGCCATGAAGATCAACACCGACCTGGAGCGGATCGCCGACCAAGCGGTCAACATCGCAAGGCGCGCGGAAACGCTGCTGTCCGTACCGCCGCTCAAGCCGCTGATCGACATTCCGCACATGGCGCGGATCGCGGACGAGATGCTCAAGAACGCCCTCGACGCTTTCGTCGACGGCGACGACGCGCTGGCGACGACGACGATCGTGCGCGACGACGAGGTCGACCAGCTCAAGGATCAGGTTTTCCGCGAACTGCTCACCTACATGATGAGCGACCCCACGACGATCCCGCGGGCGATGGAACTGATCCTCGTCTCCCGGGGGCTCGAACGGATCGCCGATCACGCGACCAACGTATGCGAGGACGTCATCTTCATGGTCCAGGGAAAGGATGTCCGGCATCAGGGGCCATGACCTCTGGCGTAACGTGTGCGGCAAAGGTATCATCGGTCGTGTGAGCACCCTCGCCGCGATCGACATGGGCTCGAACGCCATCCGCTTCTACGTCGTCGAGCCGACCGGCCCCTCGACCTACCGGGTGATCGAGAATATCCGCGAGCCGATCCGGCTGGGCGGCGATGTATTCATCTCGGGCACCATCCGCCCCGAAAACATCCGCAAGGCCGAAGAGGCGTTCCGCCGCTTCCGGCAGACTTTGCAACGCTACCGCGTGAAGGACGTCCGCGCCGTAGCCACCGCGTCGATCCGCGAGGCGGTCAACGGCGCACAGGTGATCGACCGGCTCGAGAAAGCCTCGGGCATCCGGGTCGAGGTCATCGCGGGCGACGAGGAGGCCCGGCTCGTCGCACTGGCCGTCGGCAGCCGGATCCCCCTCAAGAAAAAGAATGCGCTGATCGTCGATCTCGGAGGCGGATCCGTCGAGGTCAGCCGCCTCGAAAACGGGCGGATCACCCTTGCCGAGTCTCATAACTTCGGCGCGGTGCGGCTGCTCGACGTGCTTTCCTCGGGAGGCGACGACCCGGCGCGCGGCGGAGCGCTGCTGCGGGACTACATGGAAGTGATGGGGCGCAAGCTCAAGCGCAAGGGCCTCGAGAAAGCCGAACTGTTCATCGCGACCGGCGGCAACATGGAAACGATCGCCTCGCTGCCCGACATCGGTGCCGTCCCCCACCCCGGCTATCCCGGCACCCTCGTTTTCCGGACCGCGAAACTGCGCGCCATGATGGAAACGCTGTCCGGCATGACGGTCAAGTCGCGCATCGTCAAATACGGCCTTCGCGAAGACCGCGCCGACGTCATCCTGCCCGCCTGCTTCGTCTACCACATGCTGGCGAAGCTCAACGGAAGCACCGAGATCCTCGTGCCGCGCGTTTCTCTCAAGGACGGGCTGATCCTCGACACGCTGTCCCGGACCCGGACCGTCGAGCACAGCGACGACCTCCGCGTCCAGGTCATGGTTTCCTGCCGCGAACTCTGCGACCGCTTCAAGGTCGACCGGCCCCATGCCGAAAAGGTGGCGATGCTCGCGGTCCGGCTGTTCGACGGGACCGCACCCGTCCACAAGATGGGAGCGGCCGAAAGACTGCGGCTCGAAGTCGCGGCGATGCTGCACGACATCGGCTACTTCATCAGCATCCAGAAGCACCACAAGCACAGTTTCTACATCATTTCCAACGCCGAGATCGTCGGCCTTCCCCCCGCCGAACGGCTGGTCGCGGCGCACGTCGCCCGCTACCACCGCAAGGCGCTTCCGCGCAAGGAACACATCGAGTTCGAGGGGCTGCCGAAAAAGGAACAGGTCGCCGTCCGGAAACTGGCCGCGCTTCTCCGGCTGGCCGACGCACTCGACAAGGAACACCTGGGTGCGATCCGCGGCATCGACTGCAAGCTGCGGGGCGACACGCTCCGCATCGTGGCCGCGAGCCGCAAGATCTGCCGAATGGAGACACTCGGGTTCGAAAAGAACGCCCAGATGTTCCGCGAGATGTTCGGCATCGACGTCACGCTCCAGATCCGCCAGGAGGCATGAACCGCATGGTCAACAAGCTACCCCCGGCAACCCGTCAACCGCACAGCTATCCGGGCAAGCTGATCGCCGTCGAGGGGCTCGACGGTTCCGGCAAATCGACCCAGCTTTACCTCGTCCGGCGCTGGCTCGAGCTCGAGGGCTACAAGGTGTTTTTCACCGAATGGAACTCGTCCTCGATCGTCAAGAACGCCACCAAGCGGGGGAAGAAAAGAAACCTGCTCACGCCGACCACCTTCTCCCTCATCCATTGCACCGATTTCGCCGACCGGTACGAGCGCAACATCCTGCCGATGCTCAAGGCCGGCTTCATCGTGCTCGCCGACCGCTACAAGTACACGGCGCTGGCGCGAGACACGGTGCGAGGCTGCTCCGAGCGCTGGGTCGAGAAACTTTACAGCTTCGCCGCCCAGCCCGACATCACCTTCTACTTCCACCTCCCGCTCAAGACCGCGCTGGGGCGCATCCTGGCCGGACGACCCGAGCTCAAGTACCACGAGGCCGGGATGGACCTCGGCCTCTCCCCCGACCCGGTCGAAAGCTTCAAGATCTTCCAGGGCCGGATCCACAAGTCGTACGAGGCGCTGTCCAAAAAACACGGATTCACCCGGATCGCCTCCGACCGCCCGATCGAAGCCATGCAGGAAGAGGTGCGCGACATCATCCGGGCGCAGATCGACCTGCCCCGGTTCAAGGTGGTGAACCGATGACCATCGCGAAACGGTTCTACGGGGAAGGGCTGCCGGGGGTCGACCCGGCGTCGCTCAACGGGAAGCTCATCGTGCTCGAAGGCGCCGACGGCTCCGGCCGCAGCACCCAGACCGCGCTGCTCACCGACTGGCTCGAACGTCGCGGGCACGCGGTCACCCACGTCGGGCTGCGCCGCTCCGAACTGGTGGGCGAGGAGCTGGCCGCCGCCAAGAACGGGAACGTCCTGTCGCCCCGCACGCTTTCGCTTTTTTACGCCACCGACTTCGCCGACCAGATCGAAAACCGGATCGTGCCCGCGCTGCGGGCCGGTTTCGTCGTCCTGGCCGACCGCTACATCTACACGCTGATGGCGCGCGACATCGTCCGGGGCGCCGAGATCGACTGGCTCCGCTCCGTCTACAGCATCGCGCCGGTGCCCGACCTCGTCATCTACCTGACCGTGCCTCCGCAACAGCTGCTCGAGCGGTTCATCTATCGCGGACGAAATCTCGACTACTGGGAATCGGGCATGGACATCGGGTACAGCCGCGACTGGTTCGATTCGTTCATCCGATACCAGACCGACCTGCACCGCGTCTTCACGCAGCTTCAGCGAGAATACGGATTCGACATCGTCAACGGCAACCGGAGCCGGCAGGCCGTCACGCGCGACCTCCAGGCCCGTATCGAGGCGGTCGTCGATCCGCCCGAGGAGAAGAAGGGATGACAACCGGAAAGAAACCGGCTGCGACGGCATCGCCGGCAGCCAAAGCGAAAAAACCGGCCGGGAAGACGCCCGTACGGAAACGCAGCCCGCAAATTTCCCGCGACATGCTGACCGTCGAGCTGCGCCGCATTCGATCGCTGTTCGTCGAAATCGGCGAACGATACCTGGCCGACACCGAAGGCCGCATCGTGGCTTTGATCGAAGAGTTCGACCGGCGGAAATTGCCGATGCCCAGCGTAGACCGGTTGCTGAAGGATGTCCGGGGGCTGAGCGTGAAGCCGCGAAAGGGACGCCGAAAGGACCTGGCGCGGATCGAGACGCTCGTCGATTCGATCCGCAAGGCGCTCGAAGACTAGCCCGCTTTTCCAGCCATGGATCGAAAATCGTTCCTGCCCGGAGCCGGGGAAAAAAGGCTCGACCGCTTCCTCGACACCCTGGCCGCCGCTGCCAGGCATCCGGGCGAGGAACCGGTTCACGACCTGCGCGTCGCCATCCGCCGCCTGCTCGCATTCCTCGATCTGGCTGAATCGATTCCCGGCGGGGAACAGCCGTTCCCCGGGGAGTTGCCCAGTGCAATGAAGGCGCTGATGCGGCCGCTCGGACGGTTGCGGGATGCCCACGTCAAGTTGACCCGAATCGAAGCGCTCGGCCTGTCGCCGCCATCCGACCGCTGTTCCCGGCTTTACCGGCTGGCGGTCATGAGCGACGCCGACAAATGGGAGGAGGCTGTGGCGCACGCGTTGCGCCGCGCCAGGCCCGATGCCTTCCGGAAATCATACCGGGCGATTCGGTTATCTCCCCTGCCCCCTGGAAAAATCGAGACTCCGGCGCTTGCGCGGTTGCACGCCCGGGAGGCCGAGGTGGTCCGCCGGGCCGACGAATACCTCGCGTCGGCCGGTCCCGAACCGCTCCACAAGCTGCGCCTCGCATTCAAGGCATACCGGTACACCGCCGAGGCCATGGCGTCGCTGCTCCCGGGAATGACCGCCAAAACGGGTTCGCATCTTCACGACTTCCAGACCTTGCTGGGCGATATCCACGACCTCGACCTGCTGCTCGCGGAATCCCGTCATTTCCGGGAAAAGGTCCTTGGAATGCCGGGGACGGAGAGCAGGCTGGAAATCGCCGCCGGGAAGGCGCGGGACGAGTCCTTGATATTGCTGGAACGCATTCTGCACAATGGAAGGGGGGTTGCCGGGCTTTTCGCCCCGCGATGAGCGGCCCCGGAGACGACAGGAGAACCGATGGGCAACGAACTCCCGGGAAACGATTATTTCAGGACGCTGTTCGACGCGATTCCGTCGCCTGTCGTCATCGTCGATCACGATGTCCGGATCGAGGACGCAAACGGTGCCGGCATCGCCCTGCTCGGGAGGCGGGAGGGCACGTATCGGCGGCGGGGCGGCGAGGTGCTCCACTGCCTCCATGCCTCCGAAACGCAGGAGGGCTGCGGCCGCGCCGAGGCATGCAAGGGTTGCGTCATCCGGAGTTCCGTCGGAAAGGCGGCCAGTGGCGGCAAGGTGACGCGGGCCCAGACCCGGATGGAGCTTTCGAAGGGCTCCGGGACGGTGGCGGTCCACCTGTTGGTGACCGCCTCTCCGTTCACGTTCGAAGGGCGCCCGCTGGTGCTGCTGATCCTCGAGGACATCGGCGAACTGGTCACCCTGAAGTCGCTGCTCCCGGTCTGCGCCTGGTGCAAGAAGATCCGCGACGACAACAACTACTGGCAAAGCGTCGAGGAGTACCTCAAGAAGCACGCCGACGTCGACGTCTCCCACTCGATCTGCGAGGAATGTCTCGAAAAGACGCTGCACCCGGAAACGCGTTAATCCGCATATTTCTCTTTCCGACCGCCCGTGCGATCATATATCTGGGCAAGGTCGCAATCGAGGGGGGACGCCATGAGCGACGAAAAACACAAGCGGTGCATCGTGTGCGGTCTGGTCGAACCCGAGGACGACGCCATCTGCATCCACTGCAAGGCGGTCATCCGGGGCGAGGCGATCGAACACCGCCACCAGGAAAAAAAGGATGCCGACCGCGTCCTCCACAAGGAAGGCAGCGGCGACATCCCGAAGCATTAGGAGGGACGAACCGCTCCGTGCCGCCCCTTCAGTTCCAGGGGCAGGTCGCGGCTCCCGAAGTCGGCCGGGAGAGCGTCGTATCCATCCACCGGCTGCGGCCGGCGATGTAGAACATGCCGTCGACGTCGATCGCGGTGCCGTAGAGAATGTCGGAGCCGCTCGGTATGGCGATCTCCTTCGCCGCGCTGCACGGTTTCGGCGCGGGGGCGGAACCGCTCCCCTGCCCCAGCGTGGCCACGTAGGTCACTGCCGACTTCAGGGCGGAAACGATGTCGCCCAGCAGCGTCAGGCCGGAGACGCACACCTTCTGGCCGTCGTTGACCGGGCTGATCGTGATGGCGGGATCCGGCACGCACATCCCGAGCCACCGGTTGCAGACTTTCGGCGTCGCCGCGACCTGGATCCGGACCGGCACCTCGCCGCACAGCGGCACCTTGACCCGCCCCCCGACATCGATGGCGATTCCCGACGATCCGAACGTCACGTCGTTCCGGTCCTGGAGCATGGTCAGACCCTTTTGCGCCGCCCCGGCGGCGACCTTGTCGGAGACCGCCTGCCGGATGTACGGCGTCACCAGCTCCCGGTCGATCCAGATGCCCCAGTCGGCGCCGCCGGCGACCGTGCGCAGCCGGGCGACCGTCGGGCGGAAGGGGCGCGGAGTCCCCTTGTCGACGGTGAGCGCCAAAGTCAGGTCCTGGTCGGTGGACAAGTCGATGCCCGTCAGGAACGTCCGCGACCCGACAATGCCCTCGAGCAGGGAGACCAGCGGATCCATCCCGACCGGCATCGGCGCCCGCGCGGCGGCGATTTCGAACGCCTTCTGGAGAACCTGCGCGTCGAGGAAGTCGTACTTGGCGCTTTTGCAATCCACGACTTCCGTCTGGGACCGGTTGGGACCGCCCGCCAGTTCGTAGAAGTCGAAGCCCAGGACGATCCCGCTCTCGCAAGGCTTGCCCGCGGGGCAGTCGAGCAGGGCGCGACGCTTGCCCTCGTCGGGGACGATTCGAGGGGTCACGAGGTACGGGGTGAGCCGCAGCCGCAGCGTGTATTCCCGGCCCGGCACGAACACGTGGGTGCCGCCCTGCCCCAGTCCCCAGACCGCGAACTGGACCGCCATGATGTTGGTTCGCCCGGGGCCCGGGTTGCGCTCCTCGAGCCTGACCTGCCGCACCTCGACGCCCGTGTTGTCGTTCGGGCCCGGAGCCGGGATTTTTGCCAGGACCATCTGCTTGATGTAGTTGCCGCTGAACTCGATCTCGACGCTGGAGGTGCCCGCCCTGGGCATCTGGGGCGGATACGTCCACCGGGAGGCGGGCGGCTGGGGGCATTGCGCCGCCGGCGGAATGCAGCCGCCGGCGGCAAGAAGGATGCACAGCAAAAGTAAGGCCGACAGGGGAGCGGAACGAGTCACTCGGGGTTCCTCCTGGCTACGGCGGATGTTTTTTGCTGCGCGGCGATTCAGTTCGAGGCGAGTACGACCGCCGCGAACTGCTTTCCGAACTCGACGCACTGCGCCAGTTCGGCCTCGGAAGGCGTCATCTTGACCTTGATCGGCTCGACCGCCACCTTGAGCCGCATCGCGGTGAGGATGTCGGCGACTGCCTTGATCGCCTCGCCGCTCCAGCCGTAGGAGCCGAACACGGACGCCGGCTTGCCCTTCATGTTGAGGACGACCATGTTGCCGAACAGGTGCAGGATCGGGTGCGGCACGCTCGCGTTGAGCGTCGGGGTGCCGATGAGCACGCCCGCGGCCTGCTCGAACTCGTCGATGATGCGCCCCATCGGCTCTTCGACGATGTTGAGCAGCACCGGCGTCACGCCGCCCGCCTTGAGCCCCTCGGCCACCTTGACCGCCATCGCCGCCGTGTTGCCGTAGGACGACGCGTAGACGACCGGC
>JANXPS010000052.1 GCA_025357175.1 Deltaproteobacteria bacterium
CATAGCCAAGCCGATTGTTCCTAATTTGATCGGATTGCTTAAGGACCCAGACCCGGACATTCGCGACGCCGCTGCCTTTGCTTTGTGCCAGATCGGGCCAGCAGCACAGGAAGCGGTGCCCGCGTTGATTCAAAGCCTGGAAGACCCACTGGCAAAATCTAATGCGTTCGCTGCCCTGCGATCTCTGGGCGTAAAGCCGGAGGTAGTGGTGGCAGCCTTAATCGCACAGCTCTCGTCGACCAATTCGGCATCACAATCGTTGGCGATGGACTGCCTTTATCAATACGGGACCAATGCCACGGCTGCTGCTGCAAATGTTCTGAAGTTCCTGATCCATTCCGATTTTAACCTGCGTTGGGCTGCTACTAACGCTCTCAAAAAAATCGACCCGGAGGCTGCCAGTAAAGCAGGAGTGAAATGAAGTCCTTGCAGCTAAGCCCCCCAAGCCCTCAGGTTAAACGGAGGGGTGGGATGGGAACCGGGTCGAGCCTTTTACAGCCCAACCAAGTCACCATCCCAAGTGGTGTTGGTTTTATGCCTCCAGCGGGCAGATCGGTTTTCGCAGGATCAGCCAGCAGGTTGAATTGGCGGCCGTCCAAGTCGTCCCGGCCGCCAAAATAACTTCGGCTAGTTCTTGATTTTTGCGGGAAAGCTGGCACATTACCCACCTCTGGTTGGAGGGTTTCCCCCCGCAGACACTCGATTACATGCAGCACATACGAAATATTGCCATTATTGCCCACGTCGACCACGGTAAGACTACCTTGGTCGATTGCCTGCTCAAACAGTCAGGCACATTCCGCGCCAACCAAGCCGTTTCTAACGAGGAACGCATCATGGACTCCATGGATCTCGAGCGTGAAAAGGGCATCACCATCATGGCGAAGAACCTCTCCGTGACCTTTTCGGGCGTCAAGATCAACATCGTCGACACCCCGGGCCACGCCGATTTCGGCGCCGAGGTCGAGCGCACGCTCAAGATGGTCGACGGCGTCCTGCTGCTGGTCGACGCGTCCGAGGGGCCGCTTCCGCAAACGCGCTTCGTGCTCAAGAAGGCGCTCGAGCAGGCGTTGCCGGTCATCCTGGTCATCAACAAGATCGACCGTCCCGACGCCCGCATCGGCGAGGTGATCAACGAGGTCTACGACCTGTTCATCGACCTCGACGCCAACGAGGAGCAGCTCGAGTTCCCGATCCTCTACACCAACGCGCGCAAGGGCACCGCGTCCATCGCGGACGACGGAACCGGCAAGAGCCTGGCCCCGCTGTTCGAAACGATCCTTTCGCGCATCCCGCCCCCGGTGGGCGATCCCTCCGGCCCGCTCCAGCTGCTCGTCACGAACCTCGACTACAGCGACTACGTCGGCCGCCTCGCGGTCGGCCGGATATTCTCGGGCACGATCCGGTCGGGCGCCATGGTGACGGTCTGCGGCAAGGACAACGCGCTGACCAAGCTGAAAGTCACGGTGCTATACGCTTACGACGGCCTCTCCCGAACCGAGGTTCCCGAGGCGTTCGCCGGCGACATCGTCGCGCTCGCCGGGGCCGAGGAAGCCACCATCGGCGACACGGTCGCCGAGATCGAGGATCCGAAGCCGCTCCCGCGGATTGCGGTCGACGAACCGACGGTATCGGTCGTCTTCTCGATCAACACATCGCCCTTCGCGGGTCGCGAGGGCAAGTTCGTCACTTCCCGGCAGCTTCGCACGCGCCTCGAAAAAGAGCTCCTGGTCAACGTGGCGCTCCGGATCGATTTCTCCGGCGTCGACAGCTTCAACGTGATGGGCCGCGGCGAACTCCAGCTTGCGATCCTCATCGAGATGATGCGGCGTGAAGGTTTCGAACTTTCCGTCTCGCGTCCCGAGGTCGTCACCAAGGAAGTCGACGGCGTCCGGATGGAGCCGTTCGAGCTTCTCTTCGTCGATATCCCCGACACCTTCATGGGGCCGGTCACGACCAGCCTCGCGGAGAGACGCGGCAAGATGCTCAAGATGAACAATCCCGGATCGGGCCGCGTGCGGCTGGAATACCGGATCCCGTCGCGGGGGCTCATCGGCTTCCGCTCCCAGTTCCTCACCGAGACGCGCGGAACCGGGCTGCTCAACCACCTGTTCGGTGGGTATGAGCCCTGGACGGGGCCCATCGCCGAACGGTCCACCGGCGTGCTCGTCTCCGACCGGTCCGGCCGCTCCAACGCCTACGCGATCTTCCACCTGCAGCCGCGCGGCACATTCTTCATCAGCGACGGCGAGCAGGTCTACGAAGGGATGATCGTCGGGGAAAACTCCCGGCCGGCCGACGTCGATGTCAACATTACCAAAGAAAAGAAGTTGACAAACATGCGTGCATCTGGTACTGACGAGGCCCTTCGCCTGGTTCCGCCCCGCAAGCTGTCGCTCGAGGCCGCGCTCGAGTTCATCAACGAGGATGAGTGGGTCGAAGTGACGCCGACCAGCCTTCGCCTCCGGAAAAAAGTGCTCGAGTTCAACAAACGGCCGAAACGGAAAGAATAGATATTTTTCGGTTCAAAGGTAATCCGGTGAAATAATTGTGGAAACTGGAACCGAAGGGACCGCATAATTGAAAACGAATTCAACTTTTTCCCGCCAAGGGGGAGAACCGATGGCAGAAAAGAAAAAAGCTCCTGCGAAAGCTCCTGTGAAGGTTGCGGCGAAGGCACCTGCTAAGGCCGTTGCCAAGGCTCCTGCGAAAGCCGTTGCGAAGGCTCCTGCGAAGGCCGCTGTCAAGGCTCCCGCAAAGGTCGCCGCCAAGGCCCCTGTGAAGAAGGCGGCTGTGAAGGCTCCCGCGAAGGCCGCCGTCAAGGCCCCTGCGAAGAAGGCGGCCGCGAAGGCTCCCGCGAAGGCCGCCGTGAAGGCCCCCGCAAAGGCCATTGCCAAGGCTCCTGCCAAGAAGGCCGCTCCTGCGAAGGCTCTTGTCAAGAAGGCCGTTGCCAAGGCCCCGGTGAAGGCTGCCGCCAAGGCTCCCGCGAAGAAGGCCAAGAAGTAGTTCGAAGAAGAGCGTCATCGCACAATCCAGCGAAAGACCGGTTCACGAAGCGGCGGCCCCAGGGCCGCCGCTTCCGTTTCCGGCGCCTTGCAGTTCGAACGCGCCCCCGGTTGGCTGGAGCGGGCGGCTTCTTCGGAGGTGATGCGGGTGCGCGCGTCGCCGGAACGTTTCCTGCCGCGTTACGGATTGATGGCGTGGAAGATTTCGTGCGGGGTGTCGTCCGAGAGGTCGATCTCGTAGTAGCCGTAGCGCTGGAACGGATACATCGGGGCGCCGGCCCCGCCGGACACGATCACCTTGATCCCGTTCCAGTCGTAGATCTGGTGCATGTGCTCGTGGCTGCACAAGACGAGCGCGACGCCGTGCCGCTTCAGCACCTTGAAAAGCCGGTTGCTCATGTCGCCGTAGTCGTCGGGCGTACCGTGCGGATCGAGGGTGTCGGTTTTCGGCGGGACGTGCATGGCCACGATCAGGTGCCGGATGCCGGTTTTTCCTTTCGGATGCGAGGCGAGATCGTTGTCGAGCCAGGCGATCATGTCCCCATCGAGGTTTCCTCTGTCGTTGTCGAGGATCGCTACGTGGGCATCCTTGTGGTCGAACGAATAACTGGCGGCCGGCAGGCCGAAAAATCGCACGAACGCATCGGAACTCCCGCCGCCGTAGATCTCGTGGTTCCCGATCGCGAAATGCAGCGGCTTGGTGAATCCCGCCGTCTTTTTCCGGAAGCCGCTCCATCGTTTTTCGCCGCCGCCTCTTTCGAGGTCGCCCGTGTGGATCAGGAATTCCATCGGCGATTTGTCGATCTCGGAAAGAATCTTTACGAGGATCCCGTTCTTGTCGTCACGGCTGTCGCCGCAGACGGCGAACGACCAGGCGAATGCGTTGCCGGCCAGGAGCAGAATCGCGAAGGCCGCGAAAAGAATCAGGGGGGTCGAACGTCGCATCATTCGGATCCTCATTTCACGTGACGGATTTCGGGGAAGCGGAGAAAGACGAGGGCGGTGAGGACGAGCGCCGATGCGCCGCCCGCGGCGACGGCGGTCTGCGGGGATGTTCGGTCGGCGAGCAGGCCGATCAGGAGGCTGCCCACGCGCATGAGGCCGAGGAAGAGAGAGACGTAGATCGCCAGCACCCGCCCCCGAAGCTGGTCGGGAACGACCGACTGCAGGATCGCGTTCGCGGGAGCGCTCTGGGCGACGAAGCAGAAACCCAGGCCGAACAGCAGCGCGATCGAGAGCCAGTAGTTCGTGCACCACGCAAACAGCAGCAGCAGAAGCGGGAAAGCGAAGCTGCCCGCGACCAGCAGCCGCCCCTTCCTGCGGACGGCCCCGCCCGACGCGGTAAACAGCGCACCGACGACGGCGCCGATTCCGGCGGCCGACATGAGCACCCCGTAGGTTCCGGCTCCTCCCTTGAACACTTCCTTGGCATAGATCGGAATGAGCGTGTGATACGGCATCGCGAGCAACGTCGATACCGTGATCAGAAGGCCGATTCCGAGGGGTACCCGGTTGTCGCGAAAATAGCGCAGCCCCGCCAGCAGGTCGCGCCCTTCCTCGTGGGAGGCCGCCCGCGTGGGGTGAAGCTGCCCTGTGTCCATCATCAGGAGGCAGGCAAGAACCGCGATGAAGCTGGCGCCGTTCAGGAAGAAGGAAATCGGGATTCCCACGGAAGCGACGAGAATGCCGGCCATGGCCGGGCCGATGACGCGCGCGGCGTGGAAGATGCCCGAGTTGAGGGAGATCGCGTTTGCGAGATCCTCCTTCCCCGCGAGCTCGACCACGAACGCCTGGCGCGCCGGCGTGTCGAGCGCCTGCGCGGCGCCCAGCAGGAACGCGAGCGCCATGACGTGCCACATCCGGACGGCCTCGGTCCAGCAGAGAAATCCCAAGACGAAGGCGAGGATCATCATGACCGCCTGCATCCAGAAGACGATCATCCGCTTGGAGAGGCGGTCGGCGATTGCGCCCGCGTAGAGCGTCAGCGGGACGAGCGGCAGCGCCCCCAGGAAACTCACCATGCCCAGGTCGCGCGCGGTTCCGCCGAGCTGGTGGTAGACGAGCCAGTTCTGGGCGATCGTCTGCATCCAGGTGCCGACGAGGGAGGTGAGTTGCCCGTAGAACCAG
>JANXPS010000093.1 GCA_025357175.1 Deltaproteobacteria bacterium
TCACCGTGAACGGCGCACGAAAAAGGCGTTTTCAGGGAAATAATCCCCGACCGGGAACGGGCGTTGCTTTGATGCCCGGCATGCCGAACCATCCTTTCAGGGGAACCGCCCCATTGTTCATCCTCTCGGCCGTCTTTTTCGTCGGCCACGTCTCAGCGCTCGCCGCCTGGGACGGGTGGGTTGCCGTCGCAGCGCTCTCGGCCATTGTTGCACTGACATCGGTCGCCACGAGATTGCCGGTCAAGTTTACGGCGTTGGCCGTCACCCTGTTTTGCGGGGCGCTCTCGGCCGGCCGGACAGGCTTTGTCTGTCATGAAGCCATCAGCCCTTTCCTCGACAATGAATTGACCTTCCGGGGAACCCTCGATTCGGTCAAGGCGACCGATTCCGGTTGGAGCGGGTTCGCGGATAACGTCACGATCTCGACGATGGACAACAGGTCAACGATGCGGTTGGCGAGAACCGCGGTCTACATCCGGAATCCGGACACAACGGCCTCATTCCCGACCGAATTACGGGCGATCGGACGCCTTCACCCGATTCGCGGCATGGGAAACCCCGAGGAAATCCCGAGGGAGTGGGAAGCGTTGGCCTCCGGAACGCAATTCGCCTTCACCGCCGATTCGTCCAAAACGATTCTCCTGCCGTGCTCAGGGCCTGGTGTGTTGTTTACAACGGCGCGAGAGCGGATCGGAATTTGGCTGAAGCGGGTCACGGGCGGTTCGGAAGGGGGGCTGTACCTCCTCTCGCTGGCAAACGGAGCGGTCCCTCCCGCAAGCCATCCCCTTGTCGTCCTGTTCCGGAATACCGGTCTTGCGCATCTGTTCGCCATTTCCGGAATTAATGTCGTCATATTCTTTGCCATGAATGCCGGGCTGTTTCGCGGAATTCTCTGGGTTTTCCGGCGTCGCGACGGGAGCCCCGATCTCAATCGGGTGGCCTCGCTCGGATCGCTCCCGGTTTGCTGGGCCTATGTACTGATGGCGGGGGCTCCTATTCCGGCTGTCCGTTCCGCCGGAATGGTCACCGCCGCCGTCCTGCTCTGGAACCTGCTCGGAATTAGAGGGGCGGCATTCGGATTGTCGCTCCTTTTTTTCCTGGTTGTGGTCGTCTCTCCTTTCTCCGTTCTATCCCCCTCCTTTCTGCTTTCTTACGGTGCGGTCTTCTTCCTGATTTCCGCGACCGGTAGCACGTGTGAAATGGTTGAAGCGAGACTCCCGGAAGGCAATATCGCCAAAAATATGGTCCGGTGGATCCTCGTTGCGGTCGAGTCGTCCGTCGTGGCCTTTTTCGGGACGCTCCCGGTGTCCGGTTGTTATTTCCAGGGAATTCCGCTTGGTTCGATCCTCTGGAACGTTTTTTTCGGTCCATTGCTTGGTTCGGGTGGGGTGGCAGGTGCTTTTCTGGCTGTTATCGGAGGTTTTTTCAATCTTCGATTTCTCGAGGTGCCCGTCCGCGGTATTGCATTTCTCCTCGGATGGGGTATCACCGGGCTCCGAACCCTTTCCGCGAACGGGGCCGGATATTTCGCACTCCCCCCTTCGGGGTTTTGGCCGATGGCGTGCGCGTCGTTTTTCTCCGGAGCCGCCTCCCTGTGGCTTCGATCCCGAAACCGGAAGGCATGGCCGGCACCCGTGGCGGGGGCGATCCTGTTCCTTTGCTGGATTCACCTCCCCTACATCGGCCTGCCCGATGCGAGAATGACGCTTACGGCCCTAAACGTCGGTAAAGGCGCCGCGCACGTCATCTTTTTCCCGGGCGGGGGAACGATGGTCCTGGATTGCGGCAGCGCGATCCGCGGCGATTCCGGGAAACGGATCCTGGTTCCCCATCTTCGGGCACTCGGTGTAACCGGTATCGATCTCCTCGTATTGTCGCACCCTCACGAGGATCATTACGGAGGTGTCGCGGCGTTGCTGGACGCGATACCGGTCAAGGAAATCTGGATTCCGGAGGGGGTGCCGGCGGGATCATTCGGGAATGCGGTACTTGCATACAAGGGAACGCTCCGACATGTCGGCCGGGGATTCCGAATGGCCAAAGGCGGGGCGGCGATCACGGTTCGTTCGGCGGGGGACGGTTCAGGGGCGGGCGCCAATTCGTCAAGCCTGCTCATTGAAGCGCGTTACGGGCGGTTCAGTGCGTGGATGCCTGGCGACGTCGAAGGCGGACCAGCCGCATGGGGTGCGCCGGAGCGACAATCCGGGGAATGGCGGGCGCTCTTTCTGCCGCATCACGGCTCTCCGGGGGCTGATCCCGAAGGATGGGTTTTAGCCGCCTCGCCGGATATCGCCATAATCCAGAATAGAAATTGTTTGGCCGGTAAAAATCTGATACCGTCAGATAAGATTTTTGCCTTGGATAATGGCGCCTTGACCATCAAGACCGACGGTATTTCCGTTGTTGTCAGACAGGAAAACGGTGGCTGCTTCTGGAGATTTCTTTGCCGTTCAGCCTGAAAGTCGTTCACAGGGGGATTTTCATAATTTCCAGCATGAAGCCAAAATGTCAAAAAACCGCGTCCTGATACTCGCGCCCGATGCAGAGGCGCTCGCCTCCCATCTGCGCGGCGAATCCTTGAAGGATGCCCATCTATTCGTCATGACCGATTGGGAGAAGGGCGTTTCCGCTCTTACCCAGGAATATTTCTCGGTCATCATCGCCCGGAAGTTCCCCGACGTGGGTGACGTTTCTTCGTTTGCCGCCGCGCTGGCGCGCCTTGCCCCCAAGACGCCCGTCATTTTCCTGACTTCGGCGGCCGAGGGTCGGATCGTCCGCGACGCAATGCGCGGGGGCATTTGCGACGTTGTTTTCGATGAGTCCATTCCGGAAGAACTGCCCCGCCTGCTCCAGAAAATCATGTTCTCAGGCTATGCCGCGGTTCGACGGCTGTCGCTTGAGGAACTGTTCGAGTATTCCATACCGGTCCTGACCGCAACCGACATGAACCTGCTTGCACTGACCGTTCTCGAAAAACTGGGTGAACTGGTCGGGGCGACCTACGGCATCCTTTTTCGCGAACAGGAAGAATCGGGCACAGGCGGATTCACCGTAGTCGCTTCCAACGGATTCATGGACGAGTCGCTTGTCTCCGAATTCATGCTGCGTTTCGGAGGCGGTTTGCTACACGCATCGTCGTCGGTTCCCACCGTGGTTCCGGCCGAATCGATAACCCCCCTTCACCCCGAGGACGACCAGATCCTCGGTGACAGCCGTCAATTCTTCATCCTCAGATTCGACCTCATGCCGGGTGTTTCGATCCACGCCGTTCTCGGCGTGCGCAATCCGCTTGGGCCCGAAGTGCTTAACAGCGTTCTCCTCGATTTTCTGCTGCGGCAATCGCGATTCGCTTTTCTCAATTCCGAACGCTCTGTCCAGACGCAGAATCTGATCTATATCGACGATCTGACCAAACTTTACAACAGCCGTTACCTCAACGTCGTTCTCGACCGAGAGCTCAAGCGATCCGAACGCTACCGTAATTTTTTCTCGGTCATGTTCATGGACCTCGATTTTTTCAAACGGATCAACGACACCCACGGCCATCTTGTGGGAAGCCGGGTCCTCATCGAAGTCGGGGCTGTACTTCGATCCTGCGTTCGGGAAACCGACACGGTGGTCCGGTACGGCGGTGACGAATTCGTCGTCGTCCTTGTCGAAACCAACGCCGACGAGGCATTTCTCGTCGCCGAACGCATGCGCAAACTGATCGAGGCAAAGTGGTTCGGCCAGGAAAACGGGCTCAATCTCCATCTGACCATATCGATCGGAATCGCCGCATTTCCCGAGCATGCCTCGACCAAGCAGCACCTGCTCAATATGGCCGACCAGGCCATGTACCGCGGCAAAGAGTCCACGAGAAACGTGGTCTATCTCGCGGATATACAAAACGTCCCATGACGCTGCAACCCGTTCGGGGGATGAAAGACATCCTGCCCCCCGAATCCCTTCGCTGGTCCGCCCTCGAGGCGACTTTTCGCGCATGCGCCGCCGCGCACGGCTATTCCGAAATCCGCACCCCGATTCTCGAGAAGACCGAACTGTTTTCGCGAGGCGTCGGCGAGGCGACGGATATCGTCGAAAAAGAGATGTACACGTTCACCGACCGGTCGGGAGACAGCCTGACCCTTCGGCCCGAGGGCACCGCCGCGGTCGTCAGGTCGGTCCTGTCGGGGCGTTCCGAGATCGGCGAATGGCCCGCAAGGCTTTATTACATCGGCCAGATGTTCAGGCATGAGCGGCCCCAGAAAGGGCGGCTTCGCCAGTTCCACCAGCTCGGCGCGGAACTTTTCGGCACCGATGCGCCCCATGCCGACGCCGAAGTCATCGCGTTCCTTTACCGGTTCCTGTCCCAGGCCGGACTGACCGGGGTTTCCCTGCAAATCAACACGCTTGGCGACCCCGAGTGCCGACCCGGGTACAACCAGGCGCTCGCCGATTTCCTGGCCGGGCGCGACGAAATGCTTTGCGACGATTGCCGCCGCAGGAGGCTTACCAATCCGCTTCGGGTGCTGGATTGCAAGTCCGAGAAGTGCATCGCCGCAACCGCCGACGCACCGTCCATCCTCGACATGCTGTGCGACGGGTGCCGCAGCCATTTCGAAACGGTCGAATCGGCGCTTCGGGGATTGGCGGTGCCATTCGAACGCAATCCGCGGATGGTTCGCGGCCTCGATTATTACAGGCGGACGACGTTCGAATTCGTGATTCCCGGCATGGGGGCGCAGAACACCGTAGCCGCAGGCGGGCGATACGATGGTCTCGCCGAGATGCTCGGTTCCAGAGATCGTATTCCCGCGATCGGTTTCGCAATCGGAGTCGAACGTTTGCTCATGCTGACGGAAACAGATACGCCACCGGTGGCGTCTTCCGATGTTTTCATCGTCGCGTCGTCCGCGAAGTTCCTGCCGGAAGCATTTTTGTGGCGGATGGAACTCGCGGAAAAAGGTGTCCGGGCCGACATCGACTACGAGTGCCGCAGCATGAAAAGCCAGTTTCGGCGCGCCGACCGTTCCGGTGCATCCGTCGTCGTCGTGTTCGGCGAGGCCGAATGGGAACGCGGCATGGTCGGATACCGGGACATGGCGAAAGGGCAACAGGAAGAGCTTGCCGTCGACGATGCGAAACGACGGCTCGAAAGTTTATCAACAGGAGGATGAGGGTGGAGCCATTTCTGCCGGAACATAAGCGTACCCGTTATTGCGGCGAATTGCGCCGCGAGCATATCGGCCAGGAGGTTGTCCTTTGCGGGTGGGTCCACCGCCGCCGGGACCACGGCGGCCTGGTTTTCGTAGACCTGCGCGACAGGGAAGGGCTCGCACAGGTCGTGATCAATCCCGAGATGTCCAAGGATTCGCACGACAAGGCCGATGCCCTTCGCGCCGAATACGTGATTTCCGTCCGGGGCGTGGTCCAGGCCCGTCCTGACGGCACCGTCAATCCGAACATGCCCACAGGCGAAGTCGAGGTCCAGGCCTCCTCGCTCGCGATTCTCAACGAATCGAAGCCGATTCCCTTTGCGCTCGACGACGTGAGCGACGTTGCCGAAAACATCCGGCTGAAATATCGCTACCTCGACCTGCGCCGTCCGTCGATCCAGCGCGTGTTCATGAAACGGGCACAGCTCGCCCGGACCGTCCGGGAGTATCTTTACGAAAACGGGTTCGCCGAGATCGAGACGCCGGTTCTCACGAAGAGCACCCCCGAAGGCGCTCGCGACTACCTGGTCCCTTCGCGCGTCAATCCCGGCATGTTCTTCGCGCTCCCGCAGTCTCCGCAACTCTTCAAGCAGATATTGATGGTTTCCGGCTACGACCGCTACGCCCAGATCGTCAAATGCTTCCGCGACGAAGATCTCCGGGCCGACCGGCAGCCCGAGTTCACCCAGATCGACTGCGAGATGTCCTTTGTCGATCGCGAAGACATATTCACGATGATGGAAGGGCTGATGGCCCGCGTATTCAAGGATGTGGCCGGGTACGAGGTCCCGCTACCGCTACCGCGCATGAGTTACCGGGACGCGATGGACCGATACGGCGTCGACAAGCCCGACACCCGTTTCGACGTCGAGATCGTCGACTTCACCGAGTTGCTCGCGGCGAGCGATTTCCGGGTGTTCAACGAAGTCGCGGCAAAAGGCGGAATCATCCGGGGCATCGTGGCCCCGGGTCTCGGCGAGTCGAGTCGCTCCGAGGTGACCGCGCTCGAGGATGTGGCCAAGATCGGCGGCGCAAAGGGGCTGGCGCCCTGGAAGGTGACGTCCGAAGGAATCACGTCGCCGATCGCCAAGTTTTTCTCGGCGGATCAACTCGCCGCGATTGTATCGAAAAGCGGCGCGAAGGCGGGCGACCTTATCCTCATGGTCGCCGACGACTACGGGACCGCCTGCGATTCCCTGGGGCGTCTCCGGATTCACATCGGCGAAAAATGCGGCCTTATCGACGAATCGAAATTCAATTTTCTCTGGGTTGTCGATTTCCCCCTCCTCGAATGGGACAAGGATGAAAAGCGCTGGAACGCGATGCATCATCCGTTCACGGCACCGCTCGACGAGGATCTGCATTTCCTCGACACCGATCCGGGAACGGCGCGAGCCAAGGCCTACGACATGGTGCTCAACGGCTCCGAGATCGGCGGCGGCAGCATCCGTATCCATCGGCAGGATGTCCAGTCGCGCATGTTCGGGCTGCTCAACATCGCCCCCGAGGATGCCCGCATGAAGTTCGGATTCCTGCTCGAGGCGCTCGAGTTCGGCGCCCCTCCACATGGCGGAATCGCTTTCGGTCTCGACCGGCTGGCCATGATCCTCTCTGGCGCGAAGTCGCTTCGGGATGTCATCGCATTCCCAAAGACCCAGAAGGCAACCTGCCTGATGACCGATGCGCCGAACGTGGTCGACCCGAAACAGCTCAGGGATCTCTATATCAAGACGACAGTGCAGGAGCCGAAATAGCTTCCTGCAATGCCCTAGGACAGCACGCAAAAAAGGGCCGGATATCCTCCAGATCCGGCCCTTTTCGTTTGCCCTGCGCTTTCCCATTTCCCTTGACAGTTTCAAAACATTTGTGTATTGTGACCCTGCTGTCCGGCCCGAGGGTATTACTCCATATAATCAGCTAGTTAGCGGCACCGGCACCATTCCCCAGTCATCGTGGTCTTGCAACAAGAATCGGCAATCAACTCAAGGAGAGAACATGACAACGCACAAGATCATCTGGACGGACATCGATGAGGCGCCCGCACTGGCAACGTACTCCCTTCTCCCGATCGTGCAGGCTTTCACGAAAGGGACGGGAGTCGAGGTCGAGACGCGCGATATCTCCCTTGCGGGCAGAATCATCGCGAACTTCCCCGATAATCTGACCGATGCCCAGAAGGTCCCCGATTACCTGGCGCAGCTTGGCGCGCTCGCGAAGACTCCGGAAGCCAACATCATCAAGCTTCCGAACGTCAGCGCATCCATTCCGCAGCTTAAGGAAGCCATCGCTGAACTTCAGTCGCAGGGCTACAAGATTCCCGATTACCCCGAGGAACCGAAGACCGACGACGAGAAGGCGCTCCAGGCCCGTTTCGCCAAGTGTCTCGGAAGCGCCGTCAACCCGGTTCTCCGCGAGGGAAACTCCGACCGCCGTTCGCCGCTTGCGGTGAAGCTGTTCTCCAAGAAGCACCCGCACAAGCTCGGGGCGTGGACCAAGGATTCCAAGTCGCACGTGGCTCACATGAGCGCCGGCGATTTTTACGGTCATGAGACGGCCACCACCATCCAGAAGGCGACCGAGTACCGGATCGAATTTGTCGGGGCCGACGGTCAGGCCACGATCCTCAAGAAAAACGCCCCCCTTCTCGAAGGCGAAATCATCGACTCGACCCACATGAGCGTGAGCGCCCTCCGGAAGTTCATCAAGGAACAGATCGAAGACGCGAAGAAGAACGACGTGCTCTTCTCGGTCCACCTCAAGGCCACCATGATGAAGGTTTCCGACCCTGTCATGTTCGGCCACTTCGTGACGGTCTTCTTCGAAGATGTCTTTGCGAAGCACGGGGCCGTGCTCAAGGAAATCGGCTACAATCCGAATCTCGGGCTCGGCGATCTGTACAAGAAGCTTCAGACGCTTCCAGAGGCCAAGCGCGCCGAGATCGAGGCAGACATCCAGGCCGAGTACGCGAAACGCCCCGCCATGGCGATGGTCGATTCCGACAAGGGCATCACGAACCTGCATGCGTCGAACGACATCATCATCGACGCATCGATGCCTGTCGTCGTTCGCGAATCCGGCAAGATGTGGAACACCGCCGGCAAGCTCCAGGACGCCAAGTGCGTGATCCCGGACCGCTGCTATGCGACGATCTACAAGGAAGTCATCGAAAACTGCAAGGAGCACGGTGCCTTCGACCCCGCCACGATGGGGAGCGTCCCCAACGTCGGCCTCATGGCGCAGCAGGCCGAGGAATACGGTTCCCACGACAAGACCTTCATGGCTCCGGCGGCCGGCACGATGCGCGTCGTCGACGCCTCCGGCGCGACGCTCCTCGATCAGAAAGTCGAAGAGGGCGACATCTTCCGCATGTGCCAGGCGAAGGACGTGCCGATCCGCGACTGGGTCAAGCTCGCGGTCACGCGCGCGAAGGCCACCGGTGCGCCGGCCGTTTTCTGGCTTGACGAAAAACGGGCGCACGACGCCCAGGTGATCTCAAAGGTCAAGACGTACCTGAAGGACCACGATACGACCGGGCTCGATATCCGCATCCTTCCGCCCGTCGAGGCCATGCGGCTGTCGTGCGACCGGTGCCGCGAGGGCAAGGACACGATCTCCGTCACAGGCAACGCGCTTCGCGACTACCTGACCGACCTTTTCCCGATCCTCGAGATCGGTACCAGCGCCAAGATGCTTTCGATCGTTCCGCTGCTGGCCGGCGGCGGCCTCTTCGAGACGGGGGCCGGCGGTTCGGCTCCCAAGCATGTTCAGCAGTTCGTGAAGGAAGGCTACCTCCGCTGGGACTCCCTGGGCGAATTCACCGCCCTGGGCGCGTCGCTCGAGCACATTGCCGCGGCCTCCGGCAACGCGAAGGCGCAGACGCTGGCCGATACGCTCGACCAGGCGATCGCCAAGTTCCTCGACAACAACAAGTCGCCCGCCCGAAAGGTCGGCCAGATCGACAATCGCGGCAGCCATTTCTACCTCGCGCTTTACTGGGCCGAAGCACTTGCCGCCCAGACCAAGGACGCAACGTTCCAGGCCCGTTTCGCAGGCGTCGCCAAGCAGCTTGAGGCAAGCGAAGAAAAAATCAATGCCGAGTTGATCGGGGCACAGGGCAAGCCGATCGACATCGGTGGCTATTACCATCCGAACTTCGAAAAGACTTCGAAGGCGATGCGTCCCAGCGCAACGTTGAACGCGATCATCGACTCGATCGCCTGAGAAGGCACAAACCGCCTGAAAGGATCGGGGCGTCCGGAATTCATCCGGGCGCCCCGATCCTTTGTTAAACAAGGCAAAACGAAGGGCCGGGGATCTTGCGTTCCCCGGCCCTTCGTTTTGTTGCGGTTCCCCGGTTTCCCGGGTTCGCTTTATGGTTGGAGTACGAACACGGCCCGTCTGTTT
>JANXPS010000112.1 GCA_025357175.1 Deltaproteobacteria bacterium
CACCGTGCGCTACTTCGCGAAAGCGACATCGAGAAGACCGTCGGAAAGCCGTGTGCGGGAAATCCGCACGCACGGTTTGAAAGGGGGATCTGGAAACGGGGTGGCGTAATCGCCACTACTGCGCCAGAATTCTACCAATGAAGCCGCTGCGCGTAGCCCTTGCCCAGATCAACACGACCGTCGGAGACATCCGCGGAAACGCCGCGAAGATTCTCGAATACGCGGCCCTCGCCCGGGATGCGGGCGCCGCACTCGTGCTTTTCCCCGAGCTCGCGATCACCGGCTATCCCCCCGAGGACCTGCTTCTTCGCCCCTCGTTCGTCGCCGAAAACATCGAGGCGTGGCGCGAGGCGGCTTCGGCCATCAAGGGCATCACGGCGGTCGTCGGCTTCGCCGACCGGGACGAGCGGGGCAACGTCTACAATGCGGCGGGCGTCGCTTCCGGGGGGCGGGTCCGGGGCGTCTATCGAAAGATGCGGCTGCCCAACTACGGCGTCTTCGACGAGATGCGCTATTTCGCGAAAGGGTCCGAACCGGTCGTGGTGACGGTCGCCGGGACCGGCGTGGGGCTGACCGTGTGCGAGGACATCTGGGTCGGCGGCGGTCCGATGACGCGCGAGGCGAAATCGGGCGCGGGGCTCGTCGTCAACATATCGGCGTCGCCGTATCATGCGGGGAAGTGGGAGACGCGCCGCAAGCTGCTGGCGCGCCGGGCGAAGGCCTCCGGCTGCGCGATGGCCTACTGCAACCTCGTCGGGGGGCAGGACGAGCTGGTGTTCGACGGCGGCTCGATGGTGGTCGGAGAGAGGGGCGAACTTCTCGCCAGGGCGCCTCAATTCGAGGAAGCGCTCCTAATGTGCGACCTTGGCGGCAAGCGGCACGCCGGGGGGCCGATCGCCCCGCTGCCGGAAACGCGGGAGGATGAGATCTTCCAGGCGCTCGTCCTGGGCACGCGGGACTATCTCGAAAAGAACCGTTTCCCGGGCGCGATCATCGGCCTTTCGGGCGGGATCGATTCGGCGCTGGTCGCGGCGATCGCGAAGGAGGCGCTCGGCGCGAGCCGGGTGGGCGGCGTGACGCTGTCCTCGGTCTATACGTCGCCGGAGAGCGTCGCGGATGCGCACCGGCTGGCGGAAAACCTCGGCATCCGCTGCATCGACCTCTCGATCCGGGAGGCGTGCGAGGCGTTCGAGGGGACGCTGGCGCCGTCCTTTGCCGGCCGCGCGAAAGATCTCACCGAGGAAAACCTGCAGGCGCGCGTTCGCGGCACGATCCTGATGGCGCTGTCGAACAAGTTCGGCGAGATGGTGCTGACCACCGGGAACAAGAGCGAGATGAGCGTGGGTTACGCGACGCTCTACGGAGACATGGCGGGCGGATTCGCGGTGATCAAGGATCTGTTCAAGACGACGGTCTTCGCGGTGTGCCGGGACTACAACCGCCGCTGCGGCTTCGACGCGATCCCCGAAAACATCCTGGTCAAGCCCCCCTCCGCCGAACTGCGCCCCGGCCAGAAGGATTCCGACTCGCTGCCCGAATACGACGTGCTCGACGGCGTGCTCAAGATGTACGTCGAGGAAGAGAAGAGTTTCGCCGAGATGGTCGAGGCGGGTTATCCGGAAGACATCGTCCGGCGTGTCGTGTCGCTGGTCGACGGCAGCGAGTACAAGCGGCGGCAGGCGCCCCCCGGCGTCAAGATCACGCCGCGCGCCCTGGGCAAGGACCGCCGCATGCCGATCACCAACCGCGCCAATCGGCAAGGCCGGTGACCGAACCGATGTCCCCCCGTTCCCCCGGGTCGCTGATCAGGACGCTGCTGATCTACCTCGTCCTCCCCGCGCTGCTGCTCGTCTTGATGGCGTGGGCGACCGGCTTTTTCACGAAAACCGGGTGACGCGCCGGTCCCTGTAAAGGCCATTGTGCATGCCGTTGTCTTCGTGATGCTTCTTCGCTTATTTATGCGTCGGGGCGGTCTCCGCGGGTCACCGCACGTTGACGGTCGTGTGGGCCGCGATCCGCACCAGGCCCGGCTTGGCCCCCTTGAACTTCGAGACGTCCCGGGCCGCCGCCAGGAACACCGACACGTTCGACGCCCCCTTCGCCTTGCTGTTAAGCACCGCGAGCCGGGCCGCCTCCTCGATCACCTCGGCCGGGAGCTCGGCGCCGGAGGGCTTCTTCACCAGCACGTGGCTCCCCGGAATCCCCTGCGCGTGCAGCCAGAGGTCGTCGGGGGCGGCCAGTTCCCGCACGATCCGGTCGTTGCCGACGTTGTTTCGGCCGACCAGCAGCACGTATCCCCGGAACTCGATCCGCTCGACCTGGGGAATGAGCGGTTGCGCGGCCGCGGCCTTCTTTTTCTTCTGCGGCCCCTTTTTCCCGCCCGACTGCTTCGGGGCGTGCGCTTCGGACAGTTCCTGCCGGATCGCGAGCAGTTCCCCTACCGTCTTCGCATCGGCCAGCTGCGCTTCCAGCGATTCGAGGTAATAGACGGATTCCGTGATGTCCCGGATCCGGTTCCGGACGATCTCCGCCGCTCCCTTCGCCTTCTTCGCCATCCGGAAATAACGTTCCATGTTCTCGACGGGCGTTTTTGCGGGGTCGAGCGGAATCCCCTCGAATTCGGTCATCCCCTTGCGGATGCGGCCCAGCGCGTATTTCAGCGTCTCCCCGGAGGCGGCTCCTTCAAGCCCGTCCCGAAGGCGTGCCTCGTCGCCTTCCACTTTTTCCAGCGTGTTGCGTTCCTTCCGGAGCAGCGCGCCGAGGCGGGAACCGATCTGCTGCCGGAGTGTCGATTCGTCGCGAAGCGTGGTGACCGTCCCGTAGAAATGGTCCGCGGCCGCGTTGGCGCCGTCGAACGGTTCGAAGGAAACGAAGCCCGCGCCGGGGCAGGGAAAGGGGAGCAGTCGCGACTTCCCCGATGGCGTGGTTGCGATGCCCGCCTGAAGGTCGGCCGCGTCGTAGCGGCGCGCCAGCTCCCGGATGGCGGCATGAAGGGATGACGGCCCGTCGCAGTTTACGACGGCGCAGTCCGCAAGTTCCCGGCCAAGGCCCGTCACGGCGCGTTGCAACGCCCGGCCCGCGCCCTCGATCGAACCCGCCGACCACACGGCCTCGGCATCCGCCAGGGAAAATTCGGGCAAAAAGATCCGGTCGGGCTTCGGCAACGGCCGGTAGGCGATTCCCGCCACCACCTCGCGGATATCGCTCTCGTCGGGGGATACCGCGCGAAGCGGTTCGAGGATGGTGCCGTCGCCGTCGACGTAGATCAGGTTGGCGTGCCGCCCGAACAGTTCGGCGTACAGCGTGGTCCGGGCGTGCAGCGCGTCCGGACGCCCCGAGGCAAAGTCGATCCGGACCGATCGGTCGAACGGCGCGACTTCCACCCGTTCGACGCGCATGCCTTCCAGGTGCCTGCGAAGGTAGCGGCAGAAGCGGGGCGGCGTTTGCGGATTGGGCGGCTTTCGCGAGACGAGGTGGATCCGGCAAAGCTCGGGGTCGGCGGAAAGGAGCAATAGCCGGTCGGCGCGCCCCGTCCAGAGGACGAGGACGATGTCGCGTGGGCCGGGCTGGTGGACCTTGGATACGAGGGCACCGGTGATTTCACGGGACAGCTCGGAAACGACCTGCCGTACGAGGAAGGCGTCCATCAAGGTGCGGGGGCTAGATTGCCCCCGCCTCGCGCAGATCCTTCTCGAAGCGGGCGCCGTCGAAGCGGTCTCCCGACACGATCGTCCCCTCGACGTCGAGTGTGGGCACCATCCGCATCCCGTGGTTGAGCCGCATCACGATCGCGGCGGCCTCCGGCGCGTCGTCGATGTTGATCTCCTCGTAGGCGATGCCTCGGGCGTCGAGGAACCGTTTCGCCAGCCGGCAGTCGCCGCACCACGTGGTCGAGTACATGACGATCCGCTTTCCCATCCAGCTTCTCCCGCCGAGGCTACTTGGCTGTCTTGGCCGTTTTGCGGCGCACGGCGGTTTTCGCCTTTCCCTTGGCGGTTTCGTTCGCCGCCTTGGGGGGCAGTTTGTTCCGCTCGCGCCGTTCGCCGACCGGACGGATCTGCTTCTCGTGGAATGCGACGATATGGGCCGCCGCCTCTTCTGGGTCGTCGGTGACGAAAAACAGGTCGAGATCGGCCGGGGAGATCATCCCTTCGCGCACCATGGTGTTCTTGATCCAGTCGAGGAGGCCGCCCCAGAATTTCTTGCCCATCAGGACGACCGGAAAGCGCCGAAGCTTGCCGGTCTGGATGAGCGTAAGCGACTCGAAGAACTCGTCGAGCGTGCCGAATCCGCCGGGCATGATGATGTAGCCCGAAGCGTATTTCACGAACATGACCTTGCGGACGAAGAAATAGCGGAAGGTGAGCGACTTGTCCTGGAAACGGTTCGGCTTCTGCTCCATCGGCAGGTGGATGTTGAGGCCGACCGAAAGCCCCTTCCCTTTTTGCGCGCCATGGTTGGCCGCCTCCATGATGCCGGGGCCGCCTCCCGAGATGACCGCGAAGCCTCGCCGCGCGAGCAGTTCGGCGACGTCCTGGGCCTTCTTGTAGAACTTGTCGTTCCTGCCCGTGCGGGCGCTGCCGAAGATCGTGATCGCGGGCCCGATGTGGGACAGCGACTCGAACCCTTCGACGAACTCGCTCATGATGCGGAACACGCGCCAGGTTTCGCTTCCGGCCAGATCTTCCACTGAAATCCCCCTCGTCAAATCATCGTTTGTTTTGGAACACTCCCCCATTTTGATGACACATTCCCGCGATGCTGGCAAGCGGCACGACGCGTCGGGAGGAGGCGAGCAACCGCGGGGATGTCTCGAAGCATCTAAATGAACGCAGGAGGACATGGGCCATGAAATCGAAGATCGGAGAAAAAGTCCCGTTTCTGGAATTCAACGAGGTGTTCGTGACCGGGGGAACCGGCTTCATCGGGACGCGCGTGTGCCGGGCGCTGATCGCCAGGGGGTGGCTGCCTCGGCTGCTGGTCCGGGAAGGATCGGAGGCGAAGATCCCGCGGGATATCCGGCGAAAATGCCGAATTTCGCTCGGCGACGTCACCGATTCCGAGTCCGTCCTCAACGCGGCGCAGAGCACGGACGCGATCATCAACCTGGTCGGCATCATCCGCGAGTTTCCGGCGAAGGGGATCACTTTCGAAAAGCTGCATGTCGAGGCGACGCGCAACGTCGTCGCGGCGGCCAGGTTCTGGAAGATCCCGCGGATCGTCCACATGAGCGCCCTAGGCGCATTGGCCGGCAGCCCGGTCGCCTACTACGACACGAAGGGACGGGCGGAGGGGCTGGTTCGCGAATCGGGGCTCGACTGGACGCTGTTCCGCCCGTCGATCGTCTTCGGCGAGGGGGACAAGTTCCTGTCGCTATTGTCGGGGATCGTCCCGAAGGCTCCGGTCATGCCGGTTCCGGGCGACGGCCGCTACGAGGTGCAGCCGGTCTGGGTCGGCGACGTGGCGCGCGGCTTCGCCGAGTCGCTTTCGAAAAAGGAAAGCATCGGTCGAAGCTTCGACGTGGGCGGCCTCGAGCGCTACAGCTATGACGCGCTGCTCGACGAGATCGGCGCTGCGGCTGGCCGGGCGCATGTCCGCAAGGCGCACGTCCCGCTGCCGCTGGTCAAGGCCGGGGTGCGCTTCCTGTCGCGCTTCAAGTGGTATCCGATGTCGCCCGACATGCTGGCGATGCTGACGCACGGAAGCGTGTGCGACCCGGCCGCGTTCCAGTCGGTATTCGGAAGCCACCTGGTCTCGCTGCGCGAGTACCTGTCGTGCACGGCGCGCGGGGCGATCCTGCCGGTTCGCTCCGTCGCGGGCGAAGAGGAGGAGTCGGTCCGGGGGCCCCGAAAGGCGGCGTAGGATCCGTCAGGGGGCGGGCGTCGTCATTCCCCGATGATCTTGACCAGAACCCGTTTGCGCCGGCGGCCGTCGAACTCGCCGTAAAAGATCCGCTCCCACGGTCCCAGGTCGAGCCGGCCCTCGGTCACGGCCACCACCACCTCGCGTCCCATGATCTGGCGCTTCAGGTGCGCGTCGCCGTTGTCTTCGCCGGTGTCGTTGTGCCGGTACTGCCGGATCGGCTCGTGCGGCGCAAGCTGCTCGAGCCACCGCTCATAGTCGGCATGAAGCCCCGACTCGTTGTCGTTGATAAAAACCGACGCCGTGATGTGCATCGCGTTGACGAGGCACAGCCCTTCGCGGATGCCGCTCTCGCGCAGGCACTCCTCGACCTTGGGCGTGATGTGCAGAAACGCCCGCCGCGTCGGGATGTCGAACCACAGTTCCTTCCGGTAGCTCTTCATGGTCTATCCTTGGAAAGGGGGATGGAACCGGTATACCACGATCTCGCGGACCGTTGGTGCCGCTGTGATGGTATAGTCTCTCTCCCGTAATTTCTCTCCAAAGAAGGAGCTTTCGATATGGCGCTTCAGTACGTCTACACGATGAAGGGACTCGGCAAGGTGGTTCCGCCCAAGCGGATGATCCTCGAGGACATCTGGCTTTCCTTCTACCCAGGGGCGAAGATCGGCGTCCTGGGCTTGAACGGCGCGGGCAAGTCGACGCTGCTCAGGATCATGGCGGGCGTCGACAAGGAATTTCTCGGCGAGGCGGCGCCGGGCGCCGGCGTATCGGTGGGCTTCCTGCCGCAGGAGCCGCAGCTCGATCCCGAAAAGACCGTGCAGCAGTGCGTCGAGGAAGGCGTCGCCGAAACGCGGGCGCTGCTCGACCGCTTCGAGGCGATCAGCATGGCGTTCGCCGAGCCGATGGGCGAAGACGAGATGGAGAAGCTGCTCGCCGAGCAGGGCAACCTCCAGGACGCGATCGACGCATCCGACGCGTGGGAACTCGACCGGCGCCTCGACATCGCGATGGACGCGCTGCGGCTGCCGCCGCCCGATGCCGTCGTGGGGCCGCTTTCCGGCGGTGAAAAACGGCGCGTGGCGCTGTGCCGCCTGCTGCTCCAGCATCCCGACATCCTGCTGCTCGACGAGCCCACCAACCACCTCGACGCCGAGTCGGTCGCCTGGCTCGAGCGTTTCCTCGGCGAATATCCCGGCACCGTGGTCGGCGTCACCCACGACCGCTACTTCCTCGACAATGTCGCGGGCTGGATCCTCGAGCTCGACCGGGGCCGCGGCATCCCGTGGGAGGGCAACTACTCGTCGTGGCTCGAACAGAAGGAACAGCGGATGGCGCTCGAGGAAAAGTCGGCGGTCGCCAAGCGCAAGACGCTCGAACGCGAACTCGAATGGATCCGGATGGGCACCAAGGCGCGTCACGCGAAAGGGCAGGCGCGCATCAACCAGTACGAGAAGCTGCTGAACGAGGAGCATCTCGACAAGGTCGAGGCGGGGGCGATCGTCATTCCGCCGGGGCCGCGGCTGGGCGACCTGGTCATCGAGGCCGAGGGGCTGTCGAAGGCGTACGGCGACCGCGTCCTCTTCGAGAACATGAGCTTCCGGCTGCCGGCGGGCGGTATCGTCGGGATCATCGGACCCAACGGCGCGGGCAAGTCGACGCTGCTCCGCATCCTGACCGGCGCCGAGACGCCCGATTCGGGCACGTTCAAGATCGGGCAGTCCGTCCAGATCGCCTACGTCGACCAGTCGCGCGATGCGCTCGATCCGGCGAAGACGGTCTACGAGGAAATTTCGGAAGGGTACGACAACATCGAGGTCGGCAAGCGGAAGGTGCCCTCGCGCGCCTACTGCGCGTCGTTCAACTTCAAGGGATCCGACCAGCAGAAAAGGGTGGGCGACCTTTCGGGCGGGGAGCGCAACCGGGTGCACCTGGCCAAGCTTTTGAAAAGCGGCGGCAACCTGATCCTGCTCGACGAACCGACCAACGACCTCGACATCGACACGCTGCGTTCGCTCGAGGAGGCGCTGCTCGATTTCGCGGGCTGCGCGGTGGTCGTATCGCACGACCGCTGGTTCCTCGACAGGATCGCGACGCACATCCTTGCGTTCGAGGACGACGGGACGGTGATGTGGTTCGAGGGGAACTTCCAGGATTACGAGGACGACCGCAAGAAACGGCTGGGCGTCGCGGCCGACCAGCCGCACCGGGTGCAGTACAAGCGGCTGAAGCGGTAATCGGGTCGATCAGGGCGGGGGTCTGCGGTTCGTGAGCCGGGCGATTTCGCCGGCGAGCGTCCCCATCGTGTAAGGTTTCGCAACCGAGCCCATGAATCCGTACGCCCGGCAGTCGGCCAGCACCGGGTCGTTCGAATAACCGCTGGAGACGACCAGCACCGCACCGGGGTCGATTTCGAGTATGCCCGCCGCGGCCTCCCTTCCCCCGAGACCACCGGGGACGGTCAGGTCCAGGATCACGGCCGCGAAGGGGCTGCCGGTTTCGATCGCATTCCGATATCGCTCGATCGCCTCGGCACCGTCCGCGCATGTTTCGACGACATACCCGAGTTCCCCGAGCATCATCGCCGCAAGACGAGCGAGCAATTCCTCGTCGTCCATGACGAGGATCCGTCCGACGCCCGTGGGGAGCGTCTCGAGGTTATCCGTGGGAGCCGTCCCCCCGGCTGTTTCACCCGGTGCCGCGGCGGGGAGGCGGACGATGAATTCGGTCCCCTTTCCGGGAATCGAGGAAACCGAAACATCGCCTCTGTGCCGGCGCACGATCGAATGGACCGACGCTAGCCCGAGGCCTGAACCGCTCTCCTTCGTGGTGAAATAGGGGTCGAAGATCCTGCCCAGATTTTCGGGGGAAATCCCGGTTCCCACGTCGCGTACGGAAATCGACACATAGCGTCCGGCGGGACGGGAATCTCCCTCCTTTTCCGCCACCGTTTCATTGAGTGCCGTGATGGTTACGGTTCCGCCGCACGGCATCGCCTGTTTGGCGTTGATGAGCAGATTGTTCAGCAGTTGGCCCACCTGTCCCTCGTCGGCGTCGAGACACCACAGTTCGGGTGCGAGATCGAGAACGCCCTTCACGTTCGACCCGCGCAGCGCGAACTGCTGGATCTCGTCGAGCAACTTCCCGGTGTCGACCGTTCTCTTCACGGGCGCCCCTCCGCGGGAGAACGTCAGAAGCTGCTGGGTGAGCTCGCCGGCGCGCACCGTCGCCTTCTCGCATTCGGCCAGCCGCGCCGCCGCCCGGTGATCGCTTCCCACCAGACGTCGCGCGAAGGACAGGTTGCCGAGGACCGCGGTCAGGATGTTGTTGAAGTCGTGCGCGATCCCCCCTGCCAGCACCCCGAGCGACTCGAGTTTCTGGGTCCGGTTCAGCTGCTCCTGCATCCTGATCTTTTCGGTGATGTCGAGCGCGATCGACAAGAGCAGCTGCTTTCCTTCGACCGATATCAGCTCACCGCTGAAGAGGCAGGCAACCGGCCGCCGGTCCTTCGCCCTCAGGGACAGTTCCACGTTGGAGACGCGGCCCTCGGCACGGATCGCGTCGAGGAGCCGCTCGCGCGGTCCCGCCTCGAGCCACCCCAGCTCGACCGAGGTCTTCCCGATCGCTTCGTCCCGCAAGAAGCCCGACACCTCGCAGAACTCCCGGTTGACGTCGATGTAGCGCCCGTCGTCGAGAGAGCTGATGGTCATCATCAGGGGCGCCCGGTTGAAAACCGTCCCGAATTTCTCTTCGCTCAGCCGGAGCTTCTCGTCGGCCTGTTTCCGGGAGGTGACGTCCATGATCGTGCCGATCAGGCTGGCGATGGCGCCGGAGGCGTCGCGCAGAAACTCGCCGCGTCCGTGCACCCACCGCTCCTGCCCGTCGCAGATCCGCACGATCCGGTATTCCCGGTCGAACCTGTCCCCGCTTTCGAGCAGGCTGCCGAAGTAGGCCGCCATCGCCCCGCGCTGCTCGGGGGCGACGATGTCGACCCAGCCCTGGAACGTCCTGGCGTAATCCGGCCCGATGCCGAAGATCTCTTCCATCGTCGGGGTGCAATTCCACACGCCCTTGCCGAAGTCGAAATGATACGATCCGACGCCCCCGGCCTTCTGGGATTCCCGAAGCCAGCGTTCCTGCTCGCTGATATCCGTTCCGGGGTTACGGAGGGTGTCGTCGCTCATGTCGCGCTTCCCCCGCGCTGCCCGGCGTCAGTTCGAACTGAGGGAGATGACGACGCCGATGTAGCGGTCCATGAAGAAGAACTGCGGGATTTCCTTGATCTCGTACTCGATCGACGCGGTATCGAAACCCTTGAAGTGGTACATGTTGTAGTCGGCGCCGAAGATGATCGACGGGCAAGAGATGTTTGTGACGCCATACGCCTCGAGTTTTTCCTTCACCGTCCCGGCAAGGATGTTCGCGATCTCGGAAATGGCGTCGAAGATGTCTTCGCGGATCAGCGAAAGCTCGATCTGGGCGTTGCGCATTTCCTGTTCGGCCTCGGCGTGTTCGCAGCCGAGGAAGCGGGATGCGAGGTAGACCGCGGCGCGCCGGGACATCAAAAGCGTCGCCGTTCCGCTCCGCTTCCCCGCAAGCCCGACGAGCACGGCGATTTCCTGGGAGTGGGGCGCCAGCTTCGAAACGCCGACGGCCGCGGGTTCGACGCCGCTCATCATGAAGCCGGCGTTCGTCCCCGCGAGAATCGCCTCCACCAGTATCCGGTCGACCTGCAGAAAATCCATGCGTCAGTTGCTCCTTGTTTCTGAAATATCGAGCGCGGTGTTTGCGAACGTCTTTTTCGCCCCTAGACCAGTTCCTTGCAGAGCCGCTGCGCGGTTAGGCGCGACTGCAGCACGCAGTCGTTGAGCGAGACGCCGCGGTAGGCGTTGCTGTTGAGGTAGAGGCCCGGGAAGGCGGAGAGGGCGGTGTCCATCCGGTCGAGCAGCCGGCCATGGCCGACGAAGTATTGGGGAATCCCCTTTTCGTGGAAGAAGACGCGGCCAAGCAGCGGTTCAGCGGTTATGCCCATGATGTCGTGCAACTCCTGCCGGACGAGCCGCACCAGGTCGGCGGCCGGGGCCGAGGCAAGCTCGGGAGAGCGTACGCCGCCCACCATCGCACGGATCAGTGCTTTGCCCTGCGGCGCGCGGTTCGGGAAGACGCTCGAATCCCACAGCGCACCCAGGATCTTGCGCTGTTCCTTTTTGGGGATCAGGAAGCCGAAGCCGTCGAGCGGGTTCTGAAGCGTGGCCTTGTCGTAGCCGACGGCGACGACCGATACGGGCGCATAGGGGATGGCGGCAAGGGCGTCCGCCAGAGCGGCGTCGAGCGGCGACAAAAGCGCGCTTGCGGCGTAGGCGGGCGTCGAGACGACCACGGCGTCGGCCAGGATCTCGTCCTGCTTGCCGCGCTCGGTCACCGACAGCCGGTAGCGGCCGTCCCTGCGCTCGACCCGGTCGACCGTGACGCCGGTGTGCAGCCCGTCGGCCAACTTGCCCGCCAGCAGGTCGACCAGCACCTGCGTGCCGTCGTCGAACGAGGTGAGGACGCCGCCGGGCCCGGCCGACATCGCCTGCTTGAGCCCCTTACGGCGCCGTTCCTGACGGATTGCGAGCATGCCCTTGACGAGACTGCCGTACTTGCGTTCCATGTCGTAGATCGTCGGGAAGCAGCTTTTGAGCGACATGCGTTCGGGGTCTCCGCAGAAGATGCCGGTGACCATCGGGTCGATCAGCTTCTCGAGCGCCTCGGGACCCAGGCGTCGGCGCGCGAAGTCGCCCAGCGATTCGTCCTCGACCATCCGGGAGGGCGGCTTGGCGAACGGCTCCATGAAGATGCGCAGCTTGCCGGACGTGGTCATCAGCTTCGACTTGAGGAAGGCGGGGGGCGATTCGGGCAGCCGCTGGAGCGCGCCGCCCGAATAGATGAACCGCTTGCGTGCGAGGTCGGAAGACGGGGAGAGCCGGTCTTCGGCCCCCAGTTCGCGCACCAGATCGAGCGAGTACGGCTTGTTGGTCAAAAATCCGTTGGGCCCCCATTCCATGTTGAAGCCGTCCTGCCGCACCGTGCGCATCTTGCCGCCCGGCGTTTCCTCGGATTCGAGGATGAGGATCTCGGCGTCGCGCTGGGCGGCCGACAGTTCGCGGACGAGGTAGTGGGCGGTGCACAGACCCGATATTCCGGCTCCGATGACGGCGATTCGCGGCATGTGCGTCAACCCTCCTGCATTTTTCGGAGAACGATATCGCGAAGCGTGGCGATGAACGCCGGGTCGTCGCCCAGCGTCGGCACCCGGACGAACCGTTCGATGCCGGCGGCCAGCGCGTCGGCCCGAAGGCGGATGTCGAGCTCGTGCAGCGTCTCGATGTGCTCGGACACGAAGCTTATCGGAACGACCACCAGCGTCTTGACGCCTGCGGCCGCGAGCCGCTTCGTCTCGTCGACCGTATCGGGGCCGAGCCAGACGGCGCGACCCGCGCGGCTCTGGTAGGAGATCGACCGGCGAACGCCGGGAAACCAGGTAGCGACGGCGGAGACGCAGCGCCGGATCTCGGCTTCGTACGGATCGCCCTCGTCGATGAAATATTTCGGAACGCCGTGGGCGCTGAAGAGCAGGTGCATCCCGTCGGTCGGAATCCCTTTGATCGCCTCGGAAATCTTTCCAGACAGCGCGGCCACGTACCCCGGATTGTCGGGATAGGAGCGGATTTCGCGAAGCGGCGCCGCAATCCCGGCCCAGCGGAGCCGGCGTTTGAGGTCGTTCAGGCTGGAGCCGGTAGTCGCGGCGCAGTAGTGCGGATAGAGCGGCAGCGCAAGGATGTCCGACACCCCCTCGTCCTTCATCTGCAGCACGGCCTGTTTCGTCGACGGGTGCCAGTAGCGCATTCCGACGAAGACGCGGAAATCGCGCCCCGGAGAGGCGCCGGCCAGCGCGCTTTCGAGCGCCCGCGCCTGCGCCTCGGTAATCCGGGCGATCGGGGAGCCGCCGCCGATGTCGGCGTAGTATTCACGCACGTGGCGCGCCCGGAAACCCGAGACGAGCCAGGCAAAGAGCGGCTGGGTCACGACTGCGGCAGGGAGCCGGATCAGCTCCTTGTCGGAAAAAAGGTTCGCGAGAAAGGGCCTGACGGCGGAAAGCGTGTCGGGACCTCCCATGTTGAGGAGGACGACGCCGGTTTTCGGTAAGCCTGCCCTGTGGGTCACGGGTCTGGTGCTGATCAACCCTTGGTGCTGAAGGCGTGGACCGCTTCGACCATGGCGATGGCGTTTTCGGGAGGAACCGTCGGCAGGATCCCGTGCCCGAGGTTGAAGATGTGGCCGGGACGCCCCGCATTCTCGTCGAGGACGCGCCGCACTTCACGTTCGATGACCGCCTTGGGCGCGAACAGCACCGTGGGATCGAGGTTGCCCTGCACCGCCATGTCGGCACCGAGGATGTCGCGCGCCTTGCCAAGGTTGACGTGCCAGTCGAGCCCCATCACGTCGCCGCCCGCCTGCTTGACGGTGTCGAGCATCGCGCCGGCGCCCTTGACGAAATGGATGACCGGGACGCCGGAATGGTCGAGGCCGTTGATCAGCTTCTGGGTGTACGGCAGGACATGGTGGGCATAATCGGAGGGGGAAAGGATGCCGCCCCACGTGTCGAAGATCTGGATCGCCTGCGCGCCCGCCTTGATCTGCGCGTTGAGGTAGAGCGTGTCCATCGCCGTTATCTTGTTCATCAGCGCGGCGTAGACGTCGGGGGCGGTGTACATCATCTTCTTGATCCAGGCGAAATCCTTGGAGCCCTTCCCCTCGACCATGTAGCAGGCGAGCGTGAACGGCGCGCCGCCGAAGCCGATGAGCGGAACCCGGCCCTCGAACGCGCGCCGCAGGATCTTGATCGTCTCCATCACGTAGGGCACGCCCTCTTCGGGATCGGGGACGATCAGCGCATCGACGTCGGCCATCGAGCGGACCGGCTTCTCGAAGACGGGACCGGGCACGAAATCCAGCTTCAAGCCCATCGGCTCGACGGGCGTCAGGATGTCGGAGAAAAGAATGGCGGCGTCGACCCCCAGGATGTCGACCGGCTGGATCGACACTTCGGCGGCCAGTTCGGGCGTCTTGCACAGGTCGAGGAACGACACCTGCGAGCGCACCTTCATGTACTCGGGCAGATATCGACCGGCTTGCCGCATCAGCCACACGGGCGTCTTGTCGACCGGTTCGCACCGGCAGGCCTTGAGGAATCGGTAGTCGCTCATCGTTTTTTACTCTCCGGATCTATGAGTTGGATTCGAGTCGTTTGCGCGTCTTGATGGGCACGTAGTTGCAGAACGGTTCTTCTTCCATGTAGTCGCCGTGGACCGCGTCGGCCCGCGCGCGGCAACCGCCGCACACGTTGAGGTATTCGCACTCGCCGCACTTGCCCTTGTACGCCTTGAAGTCGCGCAGTTCCTTGAAGATCTCGGAGTTTTCCCAGATTTCCTTGAACGGCGTCGTCTTGACGTTGCCCGCCGAGCGATGGAAATAGGAGCACGGCTTGACGTTGCCGAAACAGTCGATCAGGCAGATGGTCTGCGCCGCGATGCACCCCTTGCCGCCGCCGGTCGAGAAGGTGAGCGAGCGCCGCTCGAACTTGACCCCTTCCGCCTTCGCGCGCTGCGGAACCACGCGGTAGTAGTGGGGGGCGCAGGTGGGGCGCATCAGGATGTCGTCCTCGAGCTTTTCCTGCTGGTAGTGCCACTCGAGGATTTCCTCGTAGTCGTCTTTCGAGATCAGCTCGGCCATGATCTCTTCGCCGCGCCCGGTGGGGACGATCATGAACATGTACCAGGCGGTGGCGCCCAGCGACTTGGCCATCTTGAACGTGTCGGCGATGTCGTGCTGGTTGCGCTTGGTGAACGACGAGTTGATCAGGAACTTGATGCCGTGCTTGCGGAACAGCTCGGCCGCGTTGACGACGCCCGCGAAGGCGCCGGGGCACTGGCGGAAGTTGTCGTGCAGTTCGGCCGTCGATCCGTCGAGCGAGAGCGACACCATCTTGATTTCGGCCGCCTTCATCTTTTCGCAGATCTCGTCGGTGACGAGCGCCCCGTTGGTGGCCATGCACATGCGAAGCCCGAGGGAGGTTCCGAAGGTCGCCAGTTCGAAGATGTCCTTGCGCATCAGCGGCTCGCCGCCGGAAAGGACGACGACCGGCTTGGAAAAGTCGGAAATCTCTTTGAGCAGCTTCTTTCCTTCGTCGGTGGTGAAATCGCCCTCGGAGGAGGAGAGGTCGGAAGAGCAGCGGCAATGAACGCAGCGGAGATTGCAACGCTGGGTGGTTTCCCATGCGATCCATTTCGGGATGAATTCGGGTGTGGCCACGGCGTTTCCTTTCGGGGAACCTTCGGTTGTCGGCAGGGCTGGGTTATCATGTGATTATAAACGATGCTCCTACGGAAGGACAGAAGACACCGATGAAAACAGCGCGCGTCATCACGTTATGCCTGATCGTCACGCTTGCGTCCGCCGCCCGTACGTCGGGGGCTGCCGGGCTCGCCGTCGACCTGAAGAATGACGAATCGCGATCGATTTCCGTGCCCGTCGGGTCCGACAGGGGCATCACGCCCGAAAACGATTTCGAAGTGCTGGTGGGCGGCGACCAGACGGTGCCCGTCTTCCCCGCCGATATTTTCAAGGACCGGTTCTGGAGCGCGCCGCTGTCACCCGAGGATTACGACGCGATCCGCACGGGACTGCCCGTCCAGCCGCTGGCGGCCGACAAGACCACCCACAAACTGATGCGGAAGCTGGCGGGCGAGCAGCGCAAGGCGCTGAAGCGGGAGCAGGCCGAAACGAAGCGTGCCGCGGCCGGGAAGACGCTCGCCGACCTGAAGGAGAGGCGTTCCCGCCTCCAGGCGCGGAAAGAGAAGATCGAAGGCTGGATCGCCGACGCCGACCGCGGTCTCGCCGACGAAAAGGAACGGGTCCAGTGGCGCGACGACAGTGCCGACGACGACATCGCCCGGTCGAAGCAGCGGATCGACGACCTGACCGACCAGCGCAACGAGCTGCAGGCGCAACGCGACGCGCTTCCTGCCCGCGACCGGGTCGGCCGCGACCGCCTGACCTCGCAGATTACGTCGGCCAACAGCCGCATCTCCTCCGAACGCAACACCCTCCGCCTGGCCGAGGAACAGAAGCGCGACAGCAAGACCTTTCTCCGGGGCGATGTCCGCGACCGGCGGCAAATGGTCGCCGACCGCGACGCGCTCGTCGTCGAGATCCGGGCGCTCGACCGGCAGATATCGGCACAATCGGGCCAATAACCGCGATACATTGAGGCATGGCGCATAGACGGAGAAAACGGTGGCAGACGCCGGGCACGATGCCGGGGACGCTCACCGCGCACGCCGAGGCAACGCTTTGCCCCGTGGCGCTGCCCGCGATCGCCTACGACGGCGACTCCCTCCGGGAATGGTCCGTCCCCGTCTCGCAGGTCCCTTCCCTGTGCCCTCCCGAAAAAGGGGTCCTGTGGATCGACGTCTGCGGACTGGGAGACCCGGCGCTCGTTCAGGCGATCGGGGAGCGGTTCGGTTTCCACAGGCTTGCCCTCGAGGACGTTCTCAACGTGCCGCAGCGCCCCAAGGTCGACGTTTACGACGGGCATCTGCTGATCGTCCTGCGCGAGTCCCACTACCCGGAGGAGTCCGAGCAGGTCAGCATCTTCCTTTCCAGGGGGGTGGTCGTCACCTTCCAGGAGCGGGAAGGGGATTCCTTCGAACCCGTGCGCGAGCGGCTGCGGAAATCGGCCGGCCTGCTCCGGCAGAGCGGGCCCGACATGCTCGCCTACGCCCTGATCGACGCGGTCATCGACCGGTTCTTCCCCGCGCTCGAGAAGCTGGGGGAAGAGTCCGACGGGCTCGAGGAGCGGGTGTTCACCGACCCCGAACCCGAGGCGTTCCGCATGATCCGCGACCTGAAGCGGCGGCTGCTCGACGTTCGCCACGCGGTCTGGCCCGCCCGCGATGCGATGAACGAACTGCTGCGCGATGAATCCGGACTGATCCAACCGGCAACCAAGACTTACCTGCGCGACTGCTACGACCACACCGTGCAACTGCTCGACATGGTCGAGACGTTCCGGGAGGTGTCATCCAGTCTCGTGGACGAGTACATGACGAGCGTGTCGAACCGGATGAACGAGATCATGAAGGTATTGACGATCATCGCGACGATCTTCATGCCGCTCTCGTTCATCACCGGGTTGTACGGAATGAACTTCGACCGGCAGTCGCCGTACAACCTGCCCGAACTGGGGTTCCGCTTCGGATATCCGGCTCTGCTGCTGATCATGGTGGCGATGGCCGGGGGGATGCTGTGGTACTTCCGGCGGAAAAAATGGTTGTGAGACGGGCCAAGAGGCAAATGCGATGCGCTACCTGATTCTCGGAAACGGACCCGCGGGTCTCGCCGCCGCGAAATCGATCCGGGCAAGCGACGCGGGGGCGGAGATCCTGATCGCGGGGGAAGAGCCGTCCGGTCCCTATCTGCGCCCGTTCCTGGTCCACCTGCTCGGCGGTGAAAGGGAGGCTGAGGGGTTGGGGGATCCGCAGGCGGCCGGCCTCGCCGAGAGCGGGATTTCGATGCGCCTCGGCATGCGGGCGGTCCGGCTCGATATACCGGCGAAGGCGGTCGTATTCGCCGACGGCTCGGTCGAGTCGTACGATTCCCTCCTGATCGCGACCGGCGGCAGGCCGGCCATCCCGCACAAGCTGCGTCCCTTCCCGGAAAGGGTGCTGCCGATCGATTCGCTGGCCAACGCGCTCCGGATTCGCGAGCGGGTCGCGATTCCCGGAACCATGGCGGTGCTGGGTCCCGGCTTCCTGGCGGCGGTGACGGCGCTCGCGCTGCGCCGTGCAGGCAAGGAGGTGGTCTGGCTCCGGCCGGGCGAACCCCGGTTCGGCCACCCGGAAGGCGGAAAGGTCGACGCCGAGGTTCTTTCGGCCGCCGCAGCCGCGGGGATCACCGTCTTCGACGGGGGCGGCGTCGCCGAGGTGGGCGACACGGGCGAGGGGCTGACGGTCACGCCGAGCCGCGGCGGATGGCCCGTCACCGTTTCCACGGTCGTGATCGCGACCGAACGGCACCCCAACACCGCATTCCTGCGCGGCAGCGGCATCGAGTCGGGCACCGGCGTGCTGGTCGACGACGAGCTTCGCACGAATGTTCCCGAAATCTTCGCGGCGGGCGACTGCGCCGAACTCTACGACCGGGCGATGCAGGAGAGCCGCCTGAATTTCGGCTGGCGCAGCGCGATGGCCCAGGGCCGCCTGGCGGGCGAGAACATGACGGGCGCCGGAAAGGCCTACCTTCGCACGCGCGACGAATACTTCTGGCGGCTGTTCGGCCCGCCTCTGCGCGACCGCTTCAAGGGGTAATAGCGCGATAACCGCTTGACGGACCGGCGACCGGGGGTTATATTTTCCTTCTGTTTTTTCTCGAACGTTCCCTGGTAGCTCAACGGCAGAGCACCCGGCTGTTAACCGGGTTGTTGCAGGTTCGAAACCCGCCCAGGGAGCCAGAACTCAGCAGGGCTGCCTCCGTTTCCGGAGGCAGCCCTTTTCCGTTCTGGCGATTCATGCGGGGTTCGAAGCGAGGAGTCCGCCGACCGGATAGGGAGGAATAGCGGCACAGGATGTGCCGCGACAGGACTCCGAGGGGAGGCTACGCAGCCGGAGCCTGGATGGCGAAGGCGTAGTGGCCGAAACCCGCCCAGGGAGCCAGATGTGCCAGTCTGCGAACCGGCGAGAGTTTGGTAAGCAGTACCAGACCTCCACGGTGTCTTTTTTGCGTTCTCGCCTTCCGCGATCACCTTCTCGAAATGGTCCATGATGCCGCCGAGCATCTCCTGGTCGATGGCCGGCAGCTCCAGCCGCTCCCGCAGATCCCGGACCTTCTCGTTGCACAGTTCCGCCTTCAACGTCCCCGCCTCGAACGCCTCGAAGTACCGGTCGATCGTCGCCTTCGTCTTGCCCATCTGACCATCGACCTGGGCGATCTCCTTCTCAAGATCCGGCTTCTCGGCTCCGAGCAGCTTGTTGGCTTCCACCCAGAGCCGGGCCATGAATTGCTCGTCCCGGAAGATGTTCTTGATGTCCGCGATGATCGCCGTTTCGAGGTGATCGCCCCGAACGTAGTGCTGATCGCACTCGTGGTAGTTGAAGCGCTTCGAGCAGACGTAGTACGGATGGAGGACGCCATTCTTGGTCCCCGATGCCCCGTACATGCGGCTGCCGCATTTGGCGCAGGTGATGATGCCGGTCAAGAGCCGCTCGTCGGCGCCGTGGAGCTGCCGCCCCTTCGAGTCCTCGTTGCGCGTCTTGAGAACCTCCTGCGCGTTCTCGAAAAGAATGGCTGATACGACGGGATCGTGGTGCCCGTCGTACTGGACCTCGCGCCAGCGGATCTTGCCCACGTAGACCGGGTTCTTGAGCATGTGGAGGACGACGCGCCGGCCCCACTTCTTGCCGCTGCGATTCCGCTGTCCGGCCTCGTTGAGCCGCTTGGACGATATCGCTATATGACTTCTCTCAATGGCCGTACGACGATTAGAATGGTGATCGGAAAATACCTGGCGTGCGAGATTTCTTGGTAGTCGCATGCCGGCGGTGATGGGATCGGTTCAAACAAGGGAAACGATTACAGGTTCAGGCAGTACGGTCATCCCCCGTCTGCGTACCTGATGGGGGCCCCAGAAAGTTCTTGATGAGTCCCGGCAGGCCGGGATCTCTAATCTCGCATTCCCAAACGATCA
>JANXPS010000115.1 GCA_025357175.1 Deltaproteobacteria bacterium
TGGGGGTGGCCCGCCCCCCCCCCACCTCGCGCGCCTCGGCGTCGCCGTCGTTGTAGATCCGGATGACGGGAAGGTCGCCCCCGCCGCGCGCCGCGACGATGCGCTTGTCGCGCCGGGCGCTGTTTTTCGAGATCACGGCGCCCGCCGCCGACAGGATCGACGACACCGTGCGGTAGTTCGTCGCCAGGTTCACGATGGTCGCGCCGGGGTAGTCGCGTTCGAACGACAGCATGGGTCCCGCCGACCCGCCCCGCCAGCCGTAGATCGACTGATCCTCGTCGCCCACGGCGCAGAAGGAATCGGCACCCGTCGCGAGCGTCTTCGTCAGCGACGACTGAAGCCCGTCGACGTCCTGGAACTCGTCGACCAGCAGGTGCCTCGTTTCGCGGCGGACGGTTTCGAGCACCTCGGGCGCCTCGCGGAAAAGCCGGACCGGCAGCCGGATCAGGTCGGTGAAATCGATCGCGCCCGCGGCCTTGAGCGCCTCGTCGTAGGCCTTCGAGACGCTTTCGGCCTTGCCGACGAAGAGCCAGCCCGCCGCCAG
This sequence comes from Deltaproteobacteria bacterium, assembly GCA_025357175.1. Lineage (GTDB taxonomy): Bacteria > Desulfobacterota > Deferrimicrobia > Deferrimicrobiales > Deferrimicrobiaceae > JANXPS01. The sequence goes on from JANXPS010000115.1 coordinate 545, forward strand.
CGCCGCATCCTCGATCGACAGCCCTCCCCGCTTGGAACGCTCGATCAGGTCGGCGAACTTCCGGTAAGGGAACTTCTTCTCGTCGATGTCCTGCTCTTTGAGGATCGACTTCAGGACGTCGCCCTGGTCGCGGGCGTCGTAGATCAGGAAGCCGGGCGAAAGCCCGATGCGGGTGCCGTACCGGCGCAACAGCAGTGCGCCGTATGCGTGGAAGGTGCCGAGCCACGGCATTTCCTTCCGCCCGGGAAACAGTTTTCCGACCCTTTCGCGCATCTCCTCGGCGGCGCGGTTGGTGAACGTGATGCCGACGATCGAGCGGGCGGGAACCCCCTCGTCGAGCAGGCGGGCGATGCGCGAAACGATCGCGCGCGTCTTGCCCGAACCGGCTCCGGCGACGAGCAGGATCGGCCCGGACGGATGCGTGACGGCGCGCCGCTGATCGGGGTCGAGCCCGGAAAGATAATCGACGGCGCCCGAAGAGGGTGCCGGGAAAAGACCGTTCTGCAAGGGGTTCCTTCTACTCCGCCGGGAGGATTTTCGTGGGGACGATGCAGTCTGCGAAGCCGGGCGGAACGTGCGGGCAAGCGGATCCTTCGACGACGACGTTCCTGCCCTGGTGGCCATCGCGTAAGACTTTTTCGAGCGGCCCCTCGACGAGACAGTCGGAGGGAACGCCGCCGTGGAACACGGTGATGACGGTCTTAGGGAACGGCTCGCTCCCGACCACGCGGACCGTTCCGGCGATTTTTTTTGGACGAGGCCTGGGCCGCCGGTTCATGGCGTCGGCGTCAACCGCCGCCTGGGCGGCCAGGCAGGCGCATGCCGCGGCCGCGATTGCCGCGCGAACGCGCAACGGCTAGAACTCGACCCGATAGCCGCCATCCTGGAGCCACTTGCACCGTTCGGTCTCCGCCGGCGTCCCGCAATAGCCCCGGTTGCCGGAGGGCGCCGATTTCGGAGCTGCCTTGTACGACGTCGAAAGTTGTTTGGCCCGAAGCGGCGCCGGGGAGCCTCCGGACAACGACAAGGAGGCCACGTTGTCGCCGACCGGGACGACGTTGTCCGTCAGCGTCGAGTTGCGGACCAGCAGGAATGCGTTGTCCGTGTACGAATAGGTGGTCCCGGGAACCAGGTTCAGGTTGATGGTTCCGCCGCCCAGGTCGATGAGGACCGCGTTCGTGTTGGTTCCGACCGGCTGCCATTGGACGGTTCCGCTGCCGCCCGGAACCGACGGGTCAAATCTGGCGTAGATCGAGCTGAATCTGGGGAGGGGATAAAGCTGGGCCGGATTCGGGTAGAAAAGATCCGGCATGCTGATGTTCAGGTAACTCCATTCGGGATGCCCGGCCGCTGCGATGATGGGCGTGAAAAGCGCAGGATTGCCGGCGACCAGGTTGGCGACCGTCCATTCGTTGAAGACGTCGATGAACGTCTTGCCCGTGCCGGTCAGCGCGTTGTCGATCGAAGGCATGCCGGTCAGCGGCGACTGGAGCGCCCGGCGGAACAAGTTGGCCGGGTACCGGTCGAGGATGTACTGGGACCACATCGCCACCTTGTAGTAATCCTCAAGATTTCCCCCCCACCCGGTCAAGGACAGCTCGGACGCCGCCTTCTGATCGAAGCCGGAGACGCGATCGGGATCCGTCCCGTAGCACAGGATCGCCGCAGCCTCGGACATCGCCTCGTTCAGCCAGGTATCGTCGCTGCCTAGCAGGTTGAGGCGGAGGTGGTCTTTCTGCTGCCAGTGGATCATGTGCTGGAACTCGTGCGCAAGCACGCGGAGGAGGAAAGGGGAATCGGCCGTCTGCCGGACGATGTCGGCGTATAACATCTCCTTCTGGTTGGAGGAGGGGGCGAATGCGCCTTGGTTGCTATTGCGGGGATACTCGTTGAGGGAGGAGAAGTATCCCGCGATGAATCCGGAAGTTGGGGTAACGGTCTGCCGAATGTCGAGGAGGAGGATGTAGATCTTGGGATCGCCGTCGGCGCCCGTGTTTGGCTCGGAGCCGAAAAAGGCGGTGTCGATCGGGTAGATCCGGTTGTCGAACTCGGCCACGAGGTTGTCGATCGCGGCCCGCGAGGCATCGCGGTCTTTTTCGAGGTAGACGTAGCAGTGGGTCCCCTCGCCGACTTTCGTCGCCGTGGTCTGGTACATGGCATTGGTCGTCCAGTCAAGCGTCCAGAATGTCTTCGTGTTGCTGCTCAACCCCTCGAACAGGCCGCCGTCGGCCCCGCCGCAGGCGGTGAGGGCAAGTATCAGTCCCAGCAGGATCGTCGCAACCGAATTTCGAACAGACTTGTATGCCGCCATTCCGCCCTCCATCGGCCGGAAACCGTTCTGCATTTTAGCCCGCATTCCTCACCACCCTCCTGCTGCAACGGCGGATCCGGGCATGTCTACTGCGTTGCGCTCGATCGGGCTCCTCGACGTAGTGTCAACTACGCCTGCGTCGCCCTCACGTCGCGCGCCTTGCATCCACGCCCGGCTGCGCCGTTTCGCTACGTAGCGTGGTGAGAAATGCGGGCTAGAACCCAACCGCCGCCTCGAACGCGAGCGAGTAGCTGCCGCTGGAAAAGGCCGTCTCGAACACGAATCGCCGGGTGCCCCGCACCCAGGAAACACCGCCCGCGACACCGAGGTTCGCCTGTTTCTTGTAATAGCTGTCTTCGGCCAGTTCGACGCCGACCGGCACCGTCGCCGTACGGTAGACGTCGGCTTCGACGTACTCGTACACCGGTCCGCCGTAGACGGTCATCCGGCCGAAACGCTGCTGCGCCATCAACCCCGCCTCGGCGTCCCAGAGACCCTTGACCCGCACGTTGGCCTGAAGCCCGGGAGCCACGCCCACGTCGGCAACCTTGTAGCGGGAATACATGTCGGCACGGAAGGACGACGTGACCGAGAAATCGGCCCCGCGGTCGCCGTAGACATATCCCTTGAGGCCGAGACCCGCGAACGGCCGGTATCCCGGGTTGAACTGCTGCCCGTCGTCGAAATCGGCCATTCCCAGCCTGCCGGCCCATTCCCAGCCGTACGCCCCGTCGGCCGCCTGGACGTAAAAATGGTTCTGCCGGGCGGAAAACGCGGAGAAGTCGTGCTTTCTCGGAACCAGGCGCAGCTCGCGGTAAACGTACCCGCCGGAGAGGGACATGCTTCCGACATCTTCCGGTTCGGGCGGCAAGGTGCCCAGCGGCCCCAACGCATGGGCGTTACCGCCCACGAGGAACGCCAGCAGGACCGTCGCGACGGCAGCGGTTCGTTTCATTCGATTGCTCCTGTTCAGTACCACAGCGGAATCCGCATCGTGCCGCCGACGCCCCAGCTGGAAAGGCCCGCCGAGATGCCGCTCCCGCCGCCAAGGCCCATGAACTGCCCCTCAACATCGAACACCATCGACTTGGGAAGCGCGAAACTGAAGCCGGCGCAAAGCCCGACCAGCGGCGTCTCCTTGGCGTAGGCGTAGACGGACTCGCCGTTGTTGTCGATCGCGCTTCCCTTGCGGCGCCCGCCGCCGAACGAGAAGGACGGACCGCCATAGATCGTCGCGACGTTGCCGAATCGCTGCTGCGCGGTGACCGCCACGCCCATGTTGTAGTAACCCTGGTAGGCGTCGAAAAAGTATCGGGTCGCCTGGACGGTGGCGCCGATCCCGAAATCGCCCGATGTGTCGGAAACCATCAGCGCCTTCGCGACGAAGCCGAGAAAGGGCGAGAATCCTTCGCTGCGATCCATCGCGCCGGGGACCGTGCCGACGACCTTCTCGTCGAAGGACGAGCCGCCCACGCGACCGCCCACGGACCAGTCGTACCCCGTGTAACGAAGCGTCCCGAAGACTTCATTGCGCGTCAGGTCGAACTTGCCGTCGCTCGTCCGAACCCGCCGGCCCTGGCGAAAATAACCGCCGCCCGTGTCGATTCGGTATTCGTTTGCGCCCGGCATGCCCACCTCGACCGGACCGATCGGCCCGGCCAGCACAACGGTACAACTGAGCAGCAAAGCGACCGCTGCCGGAAACCCGTGGAAAATCTTCATCCGTTTCTCCTGAGGGTGGCGACTGGAGGTCTTCATATTATAAGGGCGAAGCGCGCCCCCGTGAAGAAAATCATTGCCGGCGGCGGCCGATGGCCTTCTAGCGCATCAGCCGGTCGATCGTTTTCCCGAGCGCTTCCAGCTCGGCCCCCGCCTCGGTGTATTTCCCCTGCGCGGTCAGCTTTCGGTAGCGGTCTAGGTGTTCGGCCGCCTCGCGCCCCAGCGCCGCGGGCGGGGCCGCTCCCTTCCCTGGGGCGGGCGCGACCGCCTCCGGCGCGGGCGAGGGCGCCGCTCCGGCCGCCGACTTCCCGGCCACCTGCAGGAGCGCCTCGGAAAACGTCTTCCCGTAACCGATCTGCTCGCCGGTGGACACCACGACGCGCCGCAGCTCCGGCATCTTGCCGACGTCGGATTGCAGGTAGACGGGCTGCACGTAGAGCAGCCGGTACCCCGGTAGCGGGATGACCAGCATGTCGCCGAGGACCACGGTGCTTCCCTGCTGGTTCCAGAGGCTGAAATCCTTGCTGATCTGGTCGTCCTGGTTGATCCGGCTCCCGATCTGCAACGGCCCGTACACGAGGCGGTTCTTGGGAAACGTGTAGAGGACGAGCTTGCCGTAGTTCGCGCCGTCGCACCGGCCGGCGAGCCACCCGACCATGTTGCTGCGCGGGGTGCCCTTCTCGGTGGCAAACGGCGTGAACAGCTGGATCAGGACGAACTCCGTCTCCTTTTCGCCCGGCAGGCGCACGAGGGCGTAATAGGGATCGACGACCTCCGCAGCCTGGCTCTTGATGCTCCGGATGGCCTTCGCCCGCTCCCAGGCGTCCTCCTTGTTGTAGAAGACGGACGGATCCTGCATGTGGTAGAGGGCGTAGATCTCCGCCTGGACGCGAAGCTGCCCTTCGGGATATCGGACATGCTGGCGAAGCGACTGCGGCATCGCGGAGGCGGGGCGGAACATCCCGGGGAAGGCGCCCGCCCAGGAACGGACGATCGGATCGCTTTGGTCGAACAAGTAGAAGGCCGTCTCGCCCGTGTACGCGTTGACCGTGACCTTCACCGAGTTTCGAAGGTAGTTGTACCCCTCCCCCCGGTACGGTTCCGAGTAGGGGAACCTGTCGGTGGCGGTATAGGCGTCCCATATGTACCAGAGTCCCCCGTCCGCGATGACCTGGTAGGGATCCTCGTCGAATTGCAGGAAGGGCGCGAGCGTCCGGACGCGCTCGCCGATGCTCCTTCGATAAAGGATCCGGCTCTTCTCCGTGATCTCGCTGGCGATCAGCAGACGCGCGCCGTCGAACCGCAGCGCGTAGGCGAGCTTGCGAAGGGGCGACGAGAGCTCGACCCCCGCGGGCCCGTCGTAGGTGAAGGTCGTGTTCTTCTCGCCGTCCGGGTAGTCGAACTCGGGGTGTCTCGTCCGGACGTAGATGTGCCCGTCGGTCTTCTCGCCGAAGTAGATCCGGGGCTGCCGGATGGCCAGCTCCGGATATTTCGCGACCGGGGGGATGTCCTTCAGCCAGTAATCCGGCAACCCTTCCGCCGTGAACGCGTTCGCGGGGTTCGCGCAGGCGCCGAAGCCGTGGGTGTAGACGAGGCGCTCGTTCTGCCAGGTGCGCGACTGCGGCGCAAGCCGGCCGATGTCCAGCTCTCGGGCCGAGTACATCATCTGGACGAGCTTTCCGCCGATCCGGTAGCGGACGACGTCCACGTCGGGAAAGTCGTAGTAGAGACGGAACGCCTGTTTCTGGGAATTGGTGGACTGGAGCACCCGGTAGTCCCAGAGCCGCACGCCGGTCAGGTCGGCGGCGTCCTTCGGAAGCTGGTCGGTCGCGAGGCCGGGCACGGCGGGAAATTCCGACCGCTGCACCCGATCGTCGGTCAGCCCGTAGGCTGTCCGGGTGTAGAGGAGATTGGTCCGGATGTATTCGGTCTCGAGCCGCTGCTCGTTGGGCGAGACGTAAAAATACTGCACCAGCCCCGGAACCACGCCGAGCAGCAGAACCCCGCCGGTGACCAGGAGCGCGATGCCGGCCAGCGCCTTCTGCCGGGTGCCGTCGTGGGAGCGTGAAAACGCCGCCGCGAGAAACAGCGCCGCGGAAATCGCGATTATGACGAACAGGGCGGGATATCCGAGTTTCAGGTCGACGTTGACGTCGGTCCATCCTGCACCGAAGACCGCGCCGCGCGTCGAGAACAGGATGTTCCACCGGGCCAGGAGCACGTGAGGACCAGCACCCCCACGAACAGCACGCCGAGCGATGCGACGTGCGTGATCCAGCGGAATCGAACCGCATCGCCGGTGAGCGGCGCAGCGGCCCCCGGGTGGACCTCCCGAAGCAACGGTCCCTGGGACAACCGGAACCGGTCGAGATAGATCAGCCCCGTGGTCCCCGCGGCGAGAACGACCGAGAAGAACAGGAAGTTCCTGGCCATCTCAAGGATCGGAATCGTGAAAACGTAGAAGGATATGTCCCGGTGGAAGACGGGATCCGCGAGTCCGAACGGTGCCCGGTTCAGATACAGGAGGAATTCCCGCCAGCCGCCCATGGCGGCCGCGCCGGCGAAAAGCGAGAATGCGAACGCCCCGGCGACGCCGAGACGGATGGCCAGCCAGCGGCCGGCCCCGTCCTTGCCGTCCCGCGAGCGGGTCGTCCATGCCGCGATGAAGAGATTGACGAGAAGGAACGCCGCCATCCCCGCCGATCCCGCGAGGAAGAGTCCCCACTTCGCCGCGAGCTCCGTCCGGAACCGCTCCTCGAAATGGAGGTCTCGGAACCAGAGCAGGTCCGTCCACACCGCCAGGCCGTATTCGAGCACGTAGTAGGACGCGAGGCCCGCCAGCGCCAGCAGCAGCCGCGATTGCAATTCCCGGAAGGGCGGTTCGATCCTGCCCGTCAGCCGGAAAGCGCGGCGGGTTCGTTCAACGAGCAACAGCAGCGGGAGGGAGAACAACCCCACCCACGCCGCCATGAGGATCGTCTGCATCTCCTGGTTCCTTTCCGACTCCGGCCTGCGGGGTGTGCTTCAGCTGGAAGTATACGCGTCAACCCCGCCCGCTCGACGGGAAAACCATTGAGTCGGAACGGCTGCCTGTCAGCCTCGATATTCACCCCGGCGAAATATTCTGGTTCATGCGGAAGAGGTTACCGGGATCGTACTTCCGCTTGACCTGGACGAGACGGTCGTAGTTGGACCCGTAGGCGGAGCGCACGCGATCGGCTTCGTCGGCGGTGAGGAAATTCACGTAGACGCCGCCGGTGGCGTAGGGCGCCGAGGCCTTGAAGAAATCGCGCGCCCAGCCGATGCACCGCTTGTCGTCGGCGGGGTCATCCCAGCGGCCGTGGACGTTCATGACGAACAATGCGTCGCGGTGCGGATACGCCGCGGATTCGGTGGGCGGCCGCGTGGTGGCGCCGCCGATGGCGCCGAAGAAGATCTCGCATTGCGGCGACGGCAGCGTCCCGATGTATTCGATGACGGCGTCGAAGAGGCCGTCCGCAAGCGTCGAGAAATTGTGGGACTTCCAGTAATTGCGGGCACCGAAGGCGAGCAGGGGGTCGAAGACCTGCTGCCAGGCAACGTAGGGCTGGACGCCGACGTGTTCGCCCAGGGGCGTGCCGAAGCTGCGCAGCGGCTCGATGAGCGACTCGCCCTTTTTCGGATCTCCCGCATAGATCAGCGCGAGTGCGACGATCGCCTTGCCGTGCACCGATTCCGGGAGAAAAGGCAGGGGCGGCGCATGGCGCAGGACGGTCCACACCGAGAGTTCGTCAGGGGCCTTTGCGATGAATTCGCGGTATTGCTGCAGCACCGACTTCGCCTTGGATATCGGGTAGACGATGAGTCCGCTCAGCAGTTCCGGCCCCACGGGGTGGAGCCGGAACTCGAAGCGTGTCACCACTCCGAAATTGCCGCTGCCGCCCTTGAGAGCCCAGAAGAGGTCGGGGTGCTCGGTCGCGCTGGCGCGCACGACCTCGCCGGACGCGGTCACGACCTCGGCGGACTCGAGGTTGTCGATCGTCATGCCGAACTTGCGGCTGAGCCAGCCGAAGCCGCCGCCGAGCGTCAGCCCGGCGATGCCGGTGGTCGAGTTGATGCCTGTCGGCGTGGCGAGGCCGTGGGCCTGGGTCGCGGCGTCGAGATCCGCGAGCGTGCCGCCGCCCTCGATGGTCGCACGGCGGTAGGCGGGATCGACTCGCACGGCCTTCATCCTCGAAAGGTCGATCACGAACCCGTCGTCGCACATCGCATTGCCGGCTATGTTGTGTCCCCCGCCGCGGACGGCGAGCAGGAGCCCGTTTTCCCTTGCGAAGTTTACTCCCTGGACGACGTCCTGCGTGGAGGTGCAACGGGCGATGACCGCGGGGCGTCTGTCGATCATGGCGTTCCAGATCCTGCGTGCGCCTTCGTAGCCGCCGTCGCCCGGAAGCAGAATCTCTCCCTTGAAGCCGCTTTTCAGTTCCCCTATTTTCCCTGCGGACAAATGGGTCATGACTTCCTCCTTTCCAAGAGGCGGATCCAGCCGCTTGTCGTCGACTGCAATGCGAGGCAATCGCCGAGAGGAGGTTTCGGACTGATTCGGAAAGGGTTGAATTCTCACGCCCGGCATACGGGGGACACCGAAAACCGCAGAGCGTTGCACTGACGAGCGGAGGGGCGTAAGATCAGGGCTGGTTCCGCCACGGTCGAACGGCAAGGAGGACGAGGGAAAATGAAACTGCAGGAATTGCGCGTAATCGCGAAAGAAAAAGGGATCAGCGCCTCGAAGATGACGAAGCCCGACATGATCCGGGCCATCCAGCGGTCCGAGGGAAACTTCGACTGCTTCGGGTACGCTCACGACGGATACTGCGACCAGGCGGGATGCATCTGGATGGAAGACTGCCTGCCCCGAACTCGTAATTCATAGACCAACCGGGAACTATCGTGAATTCTTCCGCGACGTACGCGGCAAGACCGTAAGAAGGCCGGCCTTGCCGCGCTGCGCGGTCTTCCTAATCCGTTCCCTCGAGGTAGCCGGCGAGCCGGTCGATCATCTCCGCCCACCCCTGGCGGCACATGTCGATCTCGGACGGGGGCGCGGAGGGGATCTCGTGCCGGATCGTCAGCTTCGTTTCGGTACCCAGCAGCCCGAACTCGACCGTCACCTTCGTTTCCACCGGCCAGTCCGGGCTTAGGCCGTAGGCCGTGGGCGGCAAGGTGCCCCCCTTCTCGTCCGAGAAGGAGTCGGTATAGACGATGCGCTCGTTCCAGACGATGTCCCGGTAAATCCCTTTCCCCCAGTAGTCCTTCCCCTCGGGCGACCGCATGCAGTAATGGAATACCCCTCCCTTGCGAAGATCGACCTTGCAGGCGGGCGTCGTGAATCCTTTCGGCCCCCACCAGCGGACGATTTCCTCGGGTTCCGTGAACGCGGCGAACAGCCGTTCCCTTGGCGCATCGATGAGCCGCGTGTGGACGACCTCCCCTGTCGACAGGTTTCTGGCAGCATTGCTTCGATCGGCGGACATGGCCCGACCTCCTTCCGGCGGCCCGTTCCGGACCACCCATAGGTTAGATACCCCGGACCACCCATTTGTTTCGGGGGATGGATCCGGAACGCACCTGCAGGATCGGGACGACCCGGGTACTCATGCCCCGACCCGGATCCGGACGGATCCGGCGATGGTATCGTCGACCGCCATTTGCGTGTGGCCGATCCGGAACAGGTACGACGGATAGCGCTGCAGCAGCTCCACCTTGCATCCGGGCAGGACCCCGAGCGCCAGCAGCTTGGGGATCGTTTCGTCTTCTTCGCCCGCCTGGAGATAGGCGACCGTTCCCCGCTCGCCCTTCTTGAGTTCGGACAGAGGTACGACGACGCTCCGAGCCGAGGTCCGCCCTTCCTTGCAGTAGGCGCCAAGGCCGAGCCGTTCCGGCGACACGAGTTCCTTCCCCTCTTCCTCCGTCGCGATCCAGAGCTCTTCCAGGATCTCTTCCACCATCGGATCATTCGTCATTTTTGGCCCGTCCTCCATTTCCGGACCAGTTTCACCAGACCGGACTCTTTCGGCGTTTCGTATCCGCAGTTGGGGCACCTGAGCATTCCGCACCCGCTCGACATCGGGCATCCCGGGCACGACCGCCCCGCATCCCGCTCCGTAAATACCATTCCGCACAGGTTGCACTTCACAACGTCACCCCCAGGACGGAGAGCGATTTGCCGACGGCCCACGCGACCAGGAAGGCATACGGGAAGATGAAAGCGGTTATCCCGATCGCCGTCTTCCATCCCCGCTCCTTGACGTTCATCGTGAACTGGGCGATGCAGGGGAGGAACAGCGCCATCGCGACCACGGCAACGACCAGCGGAATGCCGTGGAGCAAGCCGCTTCGCTTCAGATCGTAAAGACCCGCCGCGCCATAGTCGCGCCGGAAGAAGCCGAACAGGAAGGCGACGGCCGTTTCAGCCGGAAGGCCGATGAATGCGACGGCGGGCTTGATCGCCTGCACGGCCCGGTCGAATACCCCGGTGAGCTGCCCGAGCCAGATTGCGACGCTGGCCCACAAAAACATCGGCAGGATCTCCTTGAAGTACCATTCCACGCGGGTATAGGTCTTGGTCAGGACGTTCCGCCAGCGGGGAAGCCGCAAAGGCGGCACCTCCATGTAGAACACCGGCTGCGCGCCCGGCATCACCTTCGCCCCGAGATATCCGACGAGCAGGAAGTCCAGGACCATCACGATGATCCAGATGACGAGCGCTTTCGGGTTGCCCGCGAGCAGCGCGAGGATCACGCCCAGTTGCGCCGAGCAGGGGATGGCCAGCGACAAAAGCAGCGTCGCCAGCACCCGCTCGCGCTTCGTCTCCAGCGTCCGGGTCACCATCGTCGCCATCGTGTCGCAGCCAAACCCGAGCACCATCGGGATCACGGCGCGGCCGTTCAGGCCGATCTTCTTGAACAGCCGGTCGATCAGCATCGCCAGGCGCGGAAGGTAGCCTGTGTCCTCGATGATGGAAAACGCGATGAAGAAGGTCGAGACGATCGGCAGGATGATGGCCACAGCGTATCGCAAGCCCAGCGTGACCACCCCGTATTGTCCGACGAAGAGATCCCGCAGGATCGGCCAGGGGAGGATTGCCGAGACGATCCGGATGACGTATGGATTGATGTATTCCCCGAAAAACGTGTTCTCCAGGAAATCGACCGCCGTCTGCGCCCCGAATACGCCGACGAACTCATACAGGGCGTACAGGGAGACCAGGAGGATCGGGATCCCGTAAAACGGATGCATCATCCACCGGCTCAATCGTTCCCCGAACCGGAGCCCGGTCGCCGCGTCCGACGAGACGACCTCCTCGCAGATCCGGCGCGCCGCCTCCTGCCGGGAGACCGCGAGGGCGTAATCCACGCGTTGTCTCGCCCCGTTCCGGACGGGACGCGCGATCCGCTCGATCTCATCCGCGTCCGTCGCGGCGTCGACCGTCACGCTCTGAAGCAGTTCCTTGTCCCCTTGCAGCAGAAGAAACGCAGCGGCCCGCTTCCCCATCACCAGCGATTCGCCGAGCAGCGATTCGATCTCCCCGGCGGCTTTCTCGATCTCCGCCGGATAGTCGAGCCGTTTCCCCGCCGTCGTTCCACGGTTCAGGATCATTTCCCGTAATTCGTCGATCCCCTGCCCGGTCGCGGAAGATGTGATGACCACCGGAATCCCGAGCCGTTCCTCCAATGCCGGTACGTCGATCGAGATGCCGGCCCGCGCCGTCTCGTCCGCCATATTGAGCACCAGCAGGACAGGCAGCTCCGCCTCGATCAGCTGCATCGTCAAGGGAAGCATGCGCGGGAGGTTTTTCCCGTCCACGACGTGGAGGACGACATCCGCCCGCTCATGAAGCAGGATGGAACGGGCGACCCGCTCTTCTTCCGTGAGACAACGCAATGAATACATCCCCGGCGTGTCGATGACCTCGAACTCCCGGTCCTTCCAGCGGGCCTTGCCCCGGCTGACCTCCACGGTGGTCCCGGGATAGTTCGAGACGGCGACGTAGGCGCCTGTCAGGCGGTTGAAAAGCAGACTCTTGCCGACGTTGGGGCAACCGACCAGAACCAGTTTCGGCAATCCCTCGGGGACGGGTTCCGGCATTTGCCGGCAGCAATCGGATTTCGCGGCGGATCCTTTCATGTCTGTACGGCCTCCATGTATGTGCATGCGTTCATGCGAATGGGCAAAAAAAACCGCTTCCTATTTCCCCCCTCGGCCATCCTCCCGCACATGCTGCAATGCCTCTTTCATCAGGGCGTCGATGTGCTCGTCGTCGAGGGAGTAGTACGCCATCTTCCCTTCCTTGCGGTATTTGACCAGCTTCTGGCTGCGCAGTACCCGGAGCTGGTGCGACGTGGCGGATTCGCTGACGCCCAGCAGGCGCGCGATGTCGCAAACGCATAATTCTTCCGCTGCCAGCGCCTGGATCACCTTGACGCGCGTGGGGTCGCCCAGCGTCCGGAACGTCTCGGCCATGGCCATGACGTCCCTTTCGGAGGAGAGCGCCTTCCGGGCTCTATCGACATGCCTCGCGTCGACAAAGCTCAATTCACGGACATCGGGTTTCTTTTTCGGCATCACTCCCTCACGCATGAACATGAGTTCACATGTTAAGGCATGGATCCTGCCGCGTCAACCCGAAATTTCAGGTCACGGATGGTGATCCAAAAAGCCGGGGGAGGCGAGGACATTCGCCCGCAGGCAGAAGGACATCCCGAGCGAGGGTTCATGCGGCGCCATCACCCGCGTATGTCCGGTATGTATCGAGAAAATAATGTCTGACACCCCGATAGCCAAAATGCTCTTTGATATTCATCCTGCCGTTTTCGCGCATCAATATATTTTGAGCCCCTTCCGGCCAAAAGGGCTGAGTTCCCTTTCCGCCCATGCAAACCCGATACGCTCCTGTTCCAGACGCAGCGCCGGCGCGAGACGGTCGAAACGAAGGTCGTCGTACAGCGCGGATTCATCGGGCGTCAGGCGGTTCAGATCCCGTCCGGTCGGATGGGCTTCGCGTCCCCAAGACGATCGATGTTCCAACAGCGTTTCGCGGTCCATCATCAAGGATTCGGTTTTTGGGAACAGGGCACGGAGTTGGTCGAGAATCGCAAATCCGTGGGTGTCGATGTCGCCCCAGTAGAAGATCTCCCGTTCACCAAGCCATTCCGCCCGTACGAGAGACTCGAATCCATAGCCGGCACCGAACAGTATCATGCTCCGCGGCACCGGCGGAAAAGCCAGAAAATTGATTTCATTCTCGGTGATGAACACGCGCGCGTCGGGCAGATCCAGCCGGGCAAATTCGTCGCTCGTCACGGAAAGATCGGACAAGCCGCGGATGTGGAGCGCCGGATCCAGAAGGCGGAACCGGATCTGCGCGGGCTTCGACCGGAACCCGTACCTCCGCTCAAAGCCGCTTCCACCAGTGGCCGCCGTGTCGACGCCCTCCGGGGGCAGTACGAAGTCGAGCAGTTCCCCGAGCAGCGTGCGGTACCGTTCGATGAACTTGGTGTCCACGCCCGGGGCGTCGATCTGGCGAAGATAAACGCTCGGTCTCGGATGAAGGACGATCCATTCGATCACCGCCAGCAGTTTGGGCCACGCCTCTACGTGTTCAAGAACCGCAAGCGGGCGCTTCGCCACCCAGGCGGATAGCGCCGGGTATTTTCCTGTGATGGTGCTCGCCACTTTCCGGAACCGCTCTGCCTCCCGCTGCTTCCCTATCAGCGTTAGCCCGTCCCGTTCACTTTCGATCATCGCCGCAATCGGGATCCGGTTCGCCCCTAGCTGGGGATGCCGGAATTCCCGCCATTCGAGAAGATAGCCGGCACCGCCAGACTGCTTCTCCTCCGTCGTCAGCACACGGATCCACTTCCGCGCGGCTTCGAACTCATCGGAGAGCGCCCGCGTTCCCGGAGTCCGCAAGGGGATGCGAATCGGAAAAACTGGATCGCCGCCCGCGAACGAGGCGAGGATGCGCCCGTTGTCCCATGCTTTCTTGAGACGGCGGTGGATATCGTTCGGGGTCGACCAGCCGGTCATGATTTGCGCGCATCCCGCTCGGCTCGATAATCCTTGATGCCGAGATTGCGAAGCTGCGAATCGCGTCCTTCCTCGATGTGAATGAAGCCGACGGACGAAACGAACGGCTCGATGATGTGGATCTTCTGAAGCGGTGTGACAATCAACAGTTGCAGGTTCAGACGTCGGAACAGTTCCAGTCCATAGCGGGCGGATTCGTCGGAGCCGCGGCTGAACGCCTCGTCGATGACCACGAAGCGGAAACTGCGCGACTTGACCGCGCCCCATTCGAGACCGAACTGGTAGGCGAGACTGGCGGCGAGGACGGTGTAGGCCAGCTTCTCTTTCTGCCCGCCCGATTTGCCGCCCGAGTCGGTGTAGTGCTCGTGTTCCGTTCCGTCTTCGCGCCACCGTTCGGACGCGGAGAAAACGAACCAGTTGCGAACGTCGGTGACCTTGCGCGTCCAGCGGCGGTCGAGGTCGGTAAACTTCTCGCGGCCGCGAAAACGTTCGATGATCCGCTTGACCTGCAGGAACTTGTTCTCGGAGTACTGGCTGTCTCCCGAGCCGGTCAGCGCACCTTCCGTGCAGGTTCGAAGTTCCTGCTGAAAGTCCCGGATCTCGGGATCGGCGCACGTTTGGGGTTCCAGGATGATGTATCTGCCGGGGTTGTAGTCGATCTGGACCAGCGATGTGTTGATATGCTCGATCCGCTCCTTGATGGTCTGCCGTTCGCGCATGAGCTGCGACTGGAAGTTGGCCACCTCGCGAATCGTTTCGACGTTGAGCAGTTCCTTGAAGTTCGCCTCGAAGCGGGGGAGGTCGTCCGCCTGCAGCCGTTCGAGCATGACCCGGTACTCACCGGCTGCCTCGATGTTGACGTCGACTTCCCGGGTTTCAAGCGGGTAGGAGGTGCGGTAAGCCTGCATCGCCGCGATGATCAATTCGGCGAGTTTCTTCCCGCGCTTTTCTTCGTTGTCGATCTTTCCCTGGAGCCAATCACGCATGTCGCGCTCACGGTTGTCGCACGACTCGACGGTCAGCGCATGAACGCCCAGCGCCTCATCACGCAGGAGGAGAAGCTGGGGGAAGAGTTCCTCTCGCTGCTTCGCATCGAGCGCATCGGCGGCGTCCCGGCATTCGGCGAGCTGACTCTGCGCCTGCTCCTGCCTGCTTTCGTTTTTAGCGAACTCCTTGTTGCGCTCGCCGTAATCATGTTCCGTTTGAGCGAGAGCGGCTTCCAGCAACCGGAGGCGCTCCATCAATTCGAGAAGCAGATCGGACGCGGTCTCCAGCGCCATCTTCTCGGCCTCGAGATCCGCAATGGCGGTCGCGAGCGGCCGCCAGTCGAGATCCTGGTAATCGGCAAAATCGCCGATCCGCGCGATCGCCTCCTGCAGAACCCGGATGTCACCCTGTCGCTTTCTTGCCGCGGAGATGACGCCGGCCAGCGCCTGCAACCGGCTTTCGAGTCCTTTGGACCGGGATTCCAGCGCCCTGATCTTGGGCTCGTTGCTCCAGCCCAGAACGTAGCGGCTACGGTCGTCCAGACGGTGGCGGTCGTCTTTCTCGTGGCGTTCACCGCCGCCTTTGATTTGTCCTGTGCGCGTGACGGCCTGCCGTTCCCGCTGGAAGCGATCCATGGTGTCGCAACAGGCGTAATCGAAGCGACGCGAGAGCTCGTTTTCCAGCCAGTCGTAAAAGGGGGACTCCGGTTTGATGGCGAGCTTTCCTGCGAGCGAATCGGGAACGGGCACCCCGCCTTCTTTCCCTCTCGTTTCGCGCACGCGGAAATAGACCAGCCGGCCCTTCAAATGCGTCCGGTCTACCCAGGCCGCAACGTCACCGTAATGGACTTCCGGTACGAGAAGCGACAACCCGAAATTATGAAGTACGCGCTCTGCGGCCCCTTCCCACTGGCTTTCTTCCGGCCGGAGTTGAACCAGTTCGCCGGCGAACGACAGGGCATTCTCTTGAAGCGACAGGGCGGAACAAATCGACTTCCGGATGGCGATCTGAGCTTCGGGAATATTGGTTTTGCGCCGACGCAACGAGTCGAGCTCGCGGCCAAGAGCTTCATGTTCCTGCTTGAGCGTATGGAACTCGACCTCCGTTTCGGTCAACCGGTTCTGGAGATCCGTCTCTTCCATTCCATATCGCTTGCGCAGTTCGGCAAGGCGCCGACGGTTGGCAACGAAGCGGTCGAGATCGGTCGCGAGTTCAAGGTCGAGCTGCCGGGCTAGCGCGGCATACCGCTCCGAGAGATCCATCCGCTTGCCTTTTTCCTGCTGCCTTGACCGGATCTCGCCCGCCAGCCGCTCGATCCGGTCGCCGCCATTCTCGGCGATTGCCCGCTTGAGTTCGTCGCGCTCGCCCTGCTGTCTTCCGCGAGTATCGAATAAAGCCTTCATCCGGAGGGAAAGGCGTTCCGCCTCATCGGCCAGATTGCGGAGCCGTTGCTCCAGGAGGTGCGATTTCAGCGAGGCGAACCACGGCTTCAGTCCGTTCCTGCACACGCGCCAGCCGTCGATTTGCGCAGTCAGCTCAGCGATTGTGGCGCAATCGGTCACGAGAGGGAAAAGGCGAGCGACCTGCTCCTTGGCCTTGAGCACCGCTTCGTGAGCCCGGCTCAGATCGTCGAAGTGGCGGATCAGGGCGTCGATCCGCGAGGCGACGTCCGACGTTTCCAGCATGTGTTCGCGGACGAAGTCGGTCAGGTTGCCGACCGACTTCATGGACACCGTCTGGTGGAACAAATCCAGCGCCTGCTCGTTGCCGATGCCGAAGCGGCGACAGAAGGCGGCAGCGTAGAGCGAAAACGAATCGAAGAGTTCGACGCCGGGAAGCGCCCGCAGGCGTTTCTTGAGGTCCTTGATCTCGGAGCCGAAGTTGGCGAGGTCCGAGGCGATACCGAGCGGCTTGTCGGCAAGCAGATAGAAACGGGCGGGTTGCCCCTCCGTGTCCCGGGTCCAGAAAACCTGTGCGAGCGTCACGTCGAGATCGAATCCCTCGTTCCGAAAAGACCCCAGGATCACCGAGTAGCTGTTGTGATCACGAAGGGCTACCGGTTTGGACGACAGGCCGGATTCATTCCGCTCGGATTTGTAGTGGCCTTGCACGTAGGACCGGATCGAGCGTTCCCGGGTCTCGGCGCCCGCGGCCTTGTTGAAGGCGATCTTGTTGGGGGAAACGAGCAGCGTCGTGACCGCATCCACCAGCGTCGATTTGCCGGAGCCGATCTCGCCGGTCAGCAGCGTGTTGTCGCCGCCCAGCCTCAGCGTCCAGACTTTCTTGTCGAACGTCCCCCAGTTGTAAACTTCGAGGCGGTGGAGACGGAATCCAGCCTGTTCGTCCCGGGCAGCGAAGTCGAGCAGCGGGGTCTCGCTCATACCGTATCGGCCTTCGAGTCGGCACTGCCAGGCAACTCATCGCGGTAGTTCCCGAGTCGCTGGTCGAATTCCGCAAGCCACTGGGCGTCGACAAAGGATTTCAGGATTCGTCGCACTTCGATCTTTTGTTCCTGTCCTCGCAGTCGGCGGGCGAAACCAAGATCGACGATCTTGTTCAGATGCGTGTCGACCTGATCCGCGAATCTGGCTTCGTTCCCGGTTTCGGGCAGGAACAGCCGGATCAATTCGACGACTTCCTCCCGCGACAGAATGACGCGCGCCTCGCCCCCCGCATCGGCCTCCGCCAGTTTCTTC
The DNA here is from genome assembly GCA_025357175.1 of Deltaproteobacteria bacterium. Classification (GTDB taxonomy): domain Bacteria; phylum Desulfobacterota; class Deferrimicrobia; order Deferrimicrobiales; family Deferrimicrobiaceae; genus JANXPS01. The sequence continues at coordinate 18,323 of JANXPS010000115.1, forward strand.
CTCAGCAGCGCCAGTATAAGACTGACAGGAAACGACAACGGCCGGCGGGCGACCAGTCTTGGTAGTTCCGTTTCCCCTTCGGGCGTCGCGCGGGTCGCCAGCCAGGCGTATCCTTCCGCCTCGTCCATGCGAAGTTCCAGCCCAAGCAGGGCGGCTTGATCGCGCACAGCGGCCTGAAGGTTCAGCAGCGCCTGCCACCGCACCTCGTCCGTTTCCCGCGAAAGGATCCCTTTCAGTAGAGCGATCAACACCCGCGAGAGCGATTGTCCGTCAGACCCGGTTTCCTGCATTGTCGTCACCGATTGAAAATGACTCGGGGCATGCGGACGATTCGAGAGATGCCGTCATCCGCAGTCCATTGCACCCGGTCGTGATTGGATTCATCGAACAGCGCTTTCCGGTCGTTACCGGCGATCGACAGATAAGCCACCAGCTCGGCCAACCCCTGCTGCAGAGGGTGATCCGCGATCAGTTCTCCCAGCGTAACCTGATCCCGGGTTCGAAGCGTATGCCGGATCTGGACCAAAAGGCGAGCCTTGTCGACCACGACCTGGTCGTAAAGGGCATCGGCATCGATCGGCTCTACGCCTTCGATCAGCAACTGGTCGGCGATCGACACTTTCAAGGGAGGAGAGAAAAGCGTGCGCTCCATGGGCAGTTCCAGCGTGGGGGAAAGGTCGTCGATTTCCATGAAGGTTCCGCGCGTTGGCGATTGGTGTACCGTCAACGCCTTCGCTTCGATGTCCCGCAGCAGTTGCATGATCCGTCGGTTTTCGAGCCGCGCCTGGTCGTCCAGGAATCGGCGAAGTTGCTGGGAGAGGAGCGCCACGGTTCGTTGCGTATGTTCCCCCGCTTCGAGCCAATCGTAGTGGATGCGCTTGAGGCGAACATCGGGCGCGAGCGTTTGGACGGGCCGCAATCCGAACACCGTATCGAGCAGGGTTGTCAGCTCCTCCTGCTTCTCGGGCGACATCAGGAAATCCCAGAAGGCACGAAAGCTCCTGCCCTGGTCCGAATCGGCGATTGCGTCCCGTTCGCCGAAAATGGAATCGAGCAGATCACCCTTGCCGCCGTCCCACAGCGCGATCTTTTCCCGGGTGGCACGGTCAAGCGATCGGAAGTTCTGTTCCACCTCCCGAAAATCCGCGAGCAGTTCCCGCGCCATGGCCGCCATCTGCTGGAACCGGTCCTTGACGGCGGTTTCGTCGAGCACCGAGAGTTCGCCATTCCGAATCCCGGCGATTTCGGCATCGATCTCGGCTTTTCGCTTTTCGAGTTCTCCGATTCGCGTTTCAGGATCGGTCTCACTGCCTTCCACCAGTTGCCGAAGCAGGTCGAACACGGTCAACAGTCGCGATTCGGTGCCGATGAATGCCCTCTTCGTCAGGCTTTCCAGCCAGCCGATCGCTTTTTCCGCGGCCGGTGTCAGATCGAAGTGCGGTTCGTCGGAACCGACCGGGTAATATTTGCGAAGCCAGCCTCGTGAGTCGTGCGCCCAGTCGTCGAGGTATTCCGACGCCCGCCTGGGATAGATCCCTTCGCCGTGCGACTCCCGTAGCCGGAACAGATCGTCCTCGAGCTTCGAGACAAGCTCGGGCCCAGACATCCCGCGGACGTTGGGAGCAACGAATACCCGGTGGAGAAACGGCGCCACGAGCGGCGCGTGATCGGCCACAAGCAGCCGCCAGCCGGGGTGGCTGCGGCGAAGCGAAGTCAACGTTTCGTGGTCGAGCGAATGGGTCATAGGGGCGGGTCAGACCTCGACCACCAGGTCCGAGTACCTGGCCAGGGCCCGGTCTGCCGTCAGAAAGTAGAGCGGTTCGGTGATTGCCTGAGCCAGGAGGATTCGGTCGAACGGATCCTTGTGGTGATTGTCGAGTTTGGCAAGTGCCAGTGCGTGGTCCGGCGTGACGGGCAGGGGCGCGAATCCGCTTTCGACAATCCCCCGAACGATTCCTGTGGGGTCGGCATCGAGCTTACCGATACCGATCTTGATGATTGCCTCCCAGATGGTGGCAGCGCTCACATAAATCATGTCCGCACCGGCGATTTTATTCCGGGCGGCAGCGGACAACGACCGGGAATCAGCAAGCCACCAGAGATAGACGTGGGTATCGAGCAGGAATTTCAAGACCCCTCCTCGAATGTTCTCAGAATATCGGGCGGGAGTGGGGCATCGAAGTCGGCCGCGATTCGAACCTTTCCTTTCAAATACCCCGGGTGGCGGACGGCTTTCTTTTCAAGGAACGGGACGAGTCTCGCAATCGGCTGATTCGCCCTCGCAATGACGACCTCCTCCCCCTGTTGCGCCCTCTCGAGAAGCCGCGACAGGTTTGTTTTTGCCTCATGCGTATTGACGACGGTCATCTTGCCTCCTTGCGGAATCAGCTTAGTCCACGTTGGTCCAGTCTCCACCTGTCGAGGGCATCTGTCAAATGAATCGCCCCGGGATTAGTGGAGACTCAGGTTTGTGAGTCCGACTCGATCCGTCGTTCCGATTCCCGTCAAGTAGAGCATTTCGTATTCCGACGGCGGGATGTCGCCGATTGGTTCGAGCAGACGCTGGTTGTTGAACCAGTCGACCCATTCCAGGGTGGCGAACTCCACATCATCGACGTTCTTCCATGGCCCCCTGCTGCGGATCATCTCGGTCTTGTAAAGCCCGTTTATCGTCTCGGCAAGGGCGTTGTCGCACGAGTCGCCCTTCGATCCGCCCGAGGGGCCGACCGCCCCAGCCTCGGCTATCCGTTCACGGAGGCGTAGACTGCCGGCTTGACAGGCCAGGCAATCAGGGCCGGTTCGGATGTACCGGCTGGCCGAGTTTTTTCAAGGCGGATTTGAACTTTTCGTCGAAGGTGACAATTACAGCCCCCGGGGTCGTTTTCGCAGCGGTGGCGACGAGTGCGTCGCCAAAATCAGGGATGGTTTCAGGCCAAAATGAGAGCGTCGCGCTGAAATCGGTTTCCTGGAGCAACACGACTCCAGGCATGGCGATGAAGTCACGAACCATTTCGTTAATGGTTTTTTTCGGTGTCCGGTAGACCTTTTCCATGACGAAAACGAATTCGGTCAGCACAAACTGATGGCACAACAAGGTGCATTTCATCCGGGCAGCGTCAGCAAACAGGGGAGCAACGGCATTCTGCTGAGCGAGGTTTCGATCTGTTACGAACGAGATAAGCACATTGGTATCGATGATATATTTTTTCACCGATACTTCTCCAGGCGCTGTTCACGGGCAGACCGAATATCGGCGGCAATATCTCCGGCTCCCGTTTTTACGCGCCCCTGATAACCGAGAAAATCGCTGTGCACGGGATGAACGACTGCCCGGCCCTGTTCGACAACCCATTCGAGGGCGTCATTCACGGAAATGCCGAGCATCTCCCGTACGACCTTTGGTATGGTCGTCTGATACTTGGACGTAACTGTCGAGTTCATGGCGCCTCCGAATCGATTCCTTACGTTATGATGATAGCGTAAGGAATCCCGCTTGTCAAAACGGTGCTGGCCAGCGGCGGGCGACAACGACATCATTTCGTTCAACGCCCTCTGTGTCAACATGGATGAGACACTCGACCCCACGAAGTTTAATGTAGAGGGCGAGAGAGGATTTGGGGAGCGTGCCATTTAGCGGAGGGCGGATTCTCGTGGGCCATTCTTCATCCCGCTGGACTTTCCGGGCAAGTCCGACCAAACGCTCGTCTATGGGAAGGGAATGGGGGCGACTTGCAAAACCACCCGGGGCGTGTTTGCCGCTGTAGGGAAAATATAAGTAGTTCGAGGCCACAACGCTGCCGATTGGCGCTTCCGGTTTCCGCGATGCGCCGATACCGACGAAAAGAAGAACTTCAAAGAAATTAAAATCAACATGCGCGCAGGTGACCACGTTCTGTGCCGGGTGGGTACCAGCCCCACACTCGGCGACGACGACCAACCATTCGTCGCCTTGGCCAGTAAATTGTCCGCACTCATAGACCGTCCCGCCTTCATCTCGATCGGCAAAGCGGTGACAATCAGAGCTCGGCGCAATCCGTGAAAATCGGCGTCTTTCAAAATCTCGTCAATCGTTCGAATCTTCATGCAGCCGCCGCGTCGTAATTCGAGAATCTCGACTGATGTGATCTTTCGCTCATGAGATACCCCAAATGTGACAAAACCGCCGGTTGGCTGGCTGTAGACCAAGGTGGATCATTGTCCGGCAAGATCGAAGCAGAGAAGCTGATTTCATCAGCCAATATTGCAAGCCGGTTAACAGCAAGACAATCGTACCACTCGCAATGGAATGGTTTACACCAACCGTTAAGATTCTGCTCCAGCGGATTAATCGCTTTCAATGCTCTCCAGATTTTTCCTTCTCAGAAGGCTCGCTATTCGTAACCAATCGATTTGTACCCACGACGCCGTTTCTCGAACATCCGGGCGAGCATCGGGATTTCCGCGTCGACATAATCGTAGATTCGCACCTCGTCCTTTCCGGTATGGATTCGATTCAGTCGACCGGCATATTGCACAAGCGTTCCTTTCCACGAAACCGGCAACGCGAGGAAGAGCGTATCGAGCCGGCTGTCGTCGAACCCTTCTCCGACGAATCGGCCCGTCGCCAAGATCAATCGTTCCTCGTTCTCAGGAATCTCCAACAACAGTTTCCTGATTGCCTTCATTTGCCGACTTCCCATTCCGCCCTTGACCCTCCACCCAGATATCCACTCCGTATGGAGCAGCCATCCCAGATAGCCTCACCGACATGACCGGCGACATTCGGCAACATATACGTTTATCTATTTGGCCCGCTGCATTCTATCTATGTTAATATTTGATTCGTTGAAATTACCATAGAGGTTAATAATCATGGTTGGATGGAAGCGGCTTATACTCGAACAGATGACAGAAAGCACCGAACGTCTTCGTCCGTTGCGGGACTGTGGCGTTCCGGTGAAGGGCTGGATTCGAGCGATTCGTGAAGCTCTGGGGATGTCCGGAACCCAGTTTGCGCGTCGATTGAGTGTATCCGGCTCCCGTGTCGTGACCCTTGAGAAGGCGGAGCTCGATGGCGGCGTCACGATCCGATCCATGAGGAAAGCAGCCGAAGCGTTGGACTGCGTTTTCGTTTACGGCGTGGTTCCGCGCAGCAACCTGGAGGAGGCTATTCGGCTTCAGGCACAGATCGTGGCACGCCAGCGGTTGAAGCGGAGTGGGCATACGATGCTGCTGGAAGGGCAGCAACTTTCTGAAGAGGCTATGCGAAAGGCATTCGATGCCACAGTCGAGGAGCTGATCAGGACGATGCCGACGGACCTATGGGACGCGCCGGAATGAACTTCGACTACCCGGTTGGCGCAACCCCGCTCGATCCGGACGAACTCGACGGACTTCGCCTACCCCATATCTCGACCCGGGCCGAACTGGACCGGTGGGAGCAGGACAACATCACGGCCGGCGAAGCGTGGGCGTTCTCCCGTAAACGCAAGGATATCCTCGGAGACGCCTTCATGTGTCGCCTTCATAAACGCATGTTCGGGAACGTCTGGCGATGGGCCGGCCTGCACCGTAACAGCGACCAAAACATCGGCGGTCCCTGGTGGAGAATTCCCACGGATCTTAAAAATATGTGCGACGACGTCGCGGTTTGGATCGAAACCGGATGCTACCCGCCGGACGAGATCGCCGCTCGGTTTCATCACCGCTTGGTAGCGATCCATCCTTTCCCGAATGGCAACGGGCGTCATGCTCGCACGATGACCGACCTGCTTTTGGTTCATAAACTGGGGCGCCCTCGTTTCACTTGGGGGAGCGGCGCCCTGATCAATTCCGGCGACAGCCGCCGGCGATACATCGACGCCCTGCGAGCAGCGGACCGCCAGGATTACGGCCCCTTGATGTTTTTTGTTCGAACGTGATAATGATCGCGGCGAAATTCCGAGGTTTGTGGCGGGAAGCCTGCGAATGTCAAATCTTCGGTGCCGATCAATTCATTCCTCCTCGTTAAATTCCTCCTGATTCTATCGCCTCTTCGTCGCCCGTGTGTTTTTTCACAAGGGCCCCCGGAGTTTGACACCCCCCTGCGCATGACTCCTGCATTATCAGCATGTTAGGCGATTTGAGAGGGCCGTGTTGTACTACAACGGCCGTTTTCTATAGCGAGGACGGGATCGGCGACACCCCTCTGTGTCAACATGGATGAGACACTCGACCCCACGAAGTTTAATGTAGAGGGCGAGAGAGGATTTGGGGATGAGCATGTCGAATGGTTTGGCGGTTTCGGGAGTGATTCCAGGGGAGGTCGAGGTTTTGGAGAAGGC
>JANXPS010000301.1 GCA_025357175.1 Deltaproteobacteria bacterium
CCCCGTGCCGGAAGGGGACCACCCGGTCTGCGGTGCCGTGGATGAGAACGATCGGGACCGGGGAAACCGAGGCGATCACTTCCTCCGGGCTGAAGCGATCGTCGAAGAACAGGCTCACGGGGTACTTGGTGAGCGACGTCAGGGGAAATTCCGTCATCCGGTCCCGGACGATCATCTGGTAATCGGCGAATGCGGAGTCGGCGGCGAGCGCCTTGACGAGCGACCGGTCCTTCGCCGTCGCCACCAGGTAGATGCCGACCGAGCCGCCCAGCGACTGCCCGAACACGGCGACTCGGCGGCGGTCGACGCCGGGCAGCGTCGGGAGCAGGGCGAGCGCCGCGCGGGCGTCCTCCTGGATTCCCGGGAACGTCGGCTCTCCTTCCGAGAGGCCGTAGCCCCGGTAATCGAACGTGAAAACCGCGTAGCCCGCCTCGGCCAGCCAAACGATCGACCCCGCGTTGACGCCGATGTTTCCCGCGTTGCCGTGCAGGAACAGGACGGATCCCCTCGGGGCGGCTCCCCCTTTCGGCGATAGCAGCCAGCCGTGCAGGCGGAGCCCGTCCGCCGTGGTGAAGAAGATGTCCTCGTGGGCCACGCGAGCAAGTTCCGGCGGGATCCGGTACCCCTTTTCCGGGCGAAAGAAGGTGGAGGCGCAGCCCGCGGCCAGGAAGAGCAGCAGCGACGAAAAGAGGATCGCTGTCGTCCACCGGGCCGCACCCGTCGGTATTCCCATCGTCTCCCTCCCTTTCCGCCGCCGTGTTACCTCGACCAAACCAAGACGTCCTGGGACGGGTGCCTAGCCCAGGCGAATGAACACGATCCCGGCGCCGATCAGGGCGGCGCCGATCAGCCTTATTTTTCCAAACGGCTCCCGAAAGAACAGGATTCCCCCCAACACGCCGAATACGGCGCTGACCTGCCGCACCGACACGGCGTAGGAGACGGGTGCCATCCGCAACCCCATCCGGTAGGTGATGAACGATGCGAACAGGATGATGCCTCCCGCCATCGCCCGGGGCCAGCGCGCGCGGATCTCCTCGACGAAGTTCAGCCGCTTCGGCGTCAGCATCACGTTGGCGAGAAGGAACAGGAACAGGACGATGTCGAGGAAATAGGTGTAGACGAAGACGTCGCTCACCGTGACGCCCCGCTTGTCGGCGATCGCGCCGATCGAGTAGAAGACACCCGCCGAAAGCGCGAGCAGCACGCCGGGATTGCGCAGGTTTCGAAGGGGCAGCGACAGTCCGATCCAGGACATTTCCCGCATCTGCAGGATGTATGCGCCGAGGAAGGTGATCGCGATGCCCGTCATCCCTATCGCGGTTAGCCGTTCCCCGAGGACGATGTAGGCCCAGACGGGTATGTAGAGCGGTCCCGTGGTCGTCAGCGGATAGGCGACCGAGACGTCGATCCGGTCGTAGGATGCGGTGAGGCACATGTGGTAGGCGGAGAAGAAAAAGCCGCCCGCCAGCGTCAGCATGAGGACCGGACCGGTCGGCAGCGGGATGCGCCCGTTGCGCATGAGCAGGAAGACGGTGAAAAGGGCGATCGCGGATCCGTGCATGAACACGTTGAAGGCGAGCTTGTGCCTGGCCGTCTTGAGGATCAGGTTCCAGCTCGCGTGCATGACGGCCGAAAGCAGGATGAGCAGCAGCGCCTTGTCGGGCATGGGTTGAAGTGGGCGGGCGAAGGAGTGCGGCGCGATCAGCGCTGGGCGCCTTCGTCGTCGTACGCGACGGAGCCGTCGTGCAGCGCCGCGCCCGGGGGGCGTCCCGGCTTGAAGTGGACGATCAGGCGGGCAAGCCGCCGGGCCAGGCGGGGGTTCCGTTTTTCGAGGAAGTCCCGTTCGAAGATCGCCGACCCGCGGTCGCCGGAGATGACGTGGATCAGCCCCAGGTTGAAGTGCGCCTCGACGTCCTCGGGATCGAGAGAAACGGCCTTCCCGTACGCCTCGTAGGCTTCCTGCCGCCGGTCGGATTCCGTGCAGGCCGCCCCCAGGTTGTTCCATGCCTCTGCATAGTCGGGTTTGTAAGCGACCGCACGCTGGAACGCCTCGGCCGCCTCCCGGAACCGTCCGAGGCGATAAAGGCACAGCCCCAGGTTGTAGTGGTTCTTCGCGTCGTCGGGAGCGGTCCCGATCGCCGCCTCGAACGCCATCGCCGCCTCGCCGAAATGCTCGCCGGAAGCCAGCGCGACGCCGAGGTTGTAGTGCGCCTCGGTGTAGTCGGGACGCGCGATCACCGCCTGCCGATAGGCACGGGCCGCATCGTCGTTCTGCCCGAGCGCCGAGAGCGAGACGCCGAGGTTGTAGTGCGCGCGGGCGTAGCCCGGCTGTCGCCGGATCGCCTCGCGATAAGCGTCGACCGCGCCCTGGTGGTGCCCGAGCCGGGAGAAGGTCACGCCCAGGTTGTAGTGTGCTTCGGCGTAATCGGGCCGCAGCGCGATCGAATCGCGGAAAGCCTTCGACGCCTCGGGGTAGCGCGCAAGTTCGGCGCAGGCGGTGCCCAGGTTGTAGTGCGCCTCGGGGTCTCCGGGACGCAGATCGACCGCGCGCCGGAACGCTTCCATGGAGGCCTGCGGATTCTCGAGTTCGGCGTTGGCGACGCCCAGGTTGAACCAGGCCTCCGGATAGTCGGGACGCCGCGCGATGGCCTGCCGGTAGGCTTCGGCGGCTTCCTCGGTGCGGCCCAGCTTGCTATAGGAAGTGCCGAGGCTGTTGTGGACCTCGGCGTTGGCGGGAGCGCGGCGGATTCCTTCGCTGAAGGCCGGGATCGCCTCCTGGTGCCGCCCGATCTTCCCGAGGGAGATGCCGAGCAGGAAGTGGACGTCGGGGAGGTCGGGGCGCAGCCGGATCGCCTTGCGGAACGATTCGACCGCCTCGGCGAAACGCGTCATCCGGTAGTGGTTCTCTCCCAGGTGGAACAGCGCCTCGGCGTCCTCGGGGTGCAGCGCCACGACCTGCAAGAACGCGTCGACGGCCTCGGCGTAGCGTCCCTGTTTCGCGCACGCCTCGCCGAGGTTGAAATGGGCTTCGAGCAGGTCGGGCTTGAGGGCGATGGCGCTGCGGAAAGAATCGATCGAATCCGCGAAGCGGCCGATCTTTTCGAGGGCGACGCCCAGGTTGTTGTGGGCCAGCGCGAGATCCGGCTTGAGCGCGACGGCTTTCCGGTAGGCATCGACCGCCTCGTCGAAGGCCGACAGGCGCCCGCAGACGGCCCCCAGGTTGTTCCAGCCTTCCGCATAGAGCGGGTTGAGCGAAACCGCCTTGCGGAAGGAGGCCGCCGCCTCGGCATAGCGCTTCATGCGCCCGTAGGTCACACCGAGGTTGTAGTGCGCCTCGGGCGAATCCGGGCGCAGCGCCACCGCCGCGCGGTAGCTCTCGAACGGGTCCTGCGGTCGGCGATTGTCGCCGGTTTCCGCCATGGGTTCTCTCCCCGGGCTTGAAGTGGCACCATATTACCATTTCCGGGGCCGTGTATAATCGGCGGATGGAATCCCAGATGCTCGGAATTGCGCGTGCCGAATCCGACACCGTCCTGAAAGAGCTTGGTTCGCAACCGGCCGGGCTCGACGAGGCGGAAGCCGCTTCCCGCCTGCGCCAGGTCGGGACGAACGAGATCGCCCGGGAAAAACATCAATCGGCGCTGATGCGCCTGCTCTCCAATATCAAGAATCCGCTGGTCCTCCTGCTCCTGGCGTTGGGGGTGCTTTCATACCTGACGGGCGACCTCCGGGCGATGGTCGTCATATTCGTGATGGTGGTCCTGGGCGTCGTGCTGCGCTTCGTCCAGGAGATGCGGGCCGACAACGCGGCCGAGAAGCTCAAGGCGATGGTCAGCAACACGGCGACGCTGGTGCGCGGCGGCAGGGAAGCGGAAATATCGCTCAAGCTGCTGGTGCCCGGCGACATCGTCATGCTGGCGGCCGGCGACATGGTGCCGGCCGATGTGCGGGTGCTTTCCGCCAAGGACCTTTTCCTGAACCAGGCTGCGCTCACAGGCGAGGCGCTTCCGGTCGAGAAGAAAGCCGCCCCGGCGCCGGCGGACATCCTGAATCCGCTCGATCTCCCCAATGTCTGCTTCCTCGGGTCCAGCGTGGAAAGCGGCTCCGCGGCCGCCGTAGTCGTCCAGACCGGCGACCGAACCTTCTTCGGCTCGCTGGCGGCAAGCATCGTCGGGCAGCGCCAACTCACCAGCTTCGACAAGGGCGTGAACAAATTCACATGGCTGATGATCCGCTTCATCGCCGTCATGGTTCCGGCCGTGTTTCTCATCAACGGTCTGAGCCGGCACAACTGGATCGAGGCGTTCCTGTTCGCCATGGCGGTGGCTGTCGGGCTGACTCCCGAGATGCTGCCGATGATCGTGACGGTCAACCTGTCCAAAGGCGCCCTGGCGATGTCGCGCAAGAAGGTGATCGTCAAGCGCCTCAACGCCATCCAGAACTTCGGGGCGATGGATGTCCTTTGCACCGACAAGACGGGCACGCTCACCCAGGGAAAGATCGTGCTCGAAAAGCACCTGGACGTGCACGGCGATCCCAGCGAGAGGGTCCTTCACTTCGGCTACCTGAACAGCTACCACCACACCGGCCTGAAGAACCTGCTCGACGACGCGATCCTCGACCACGAGGAACTGGAAGAGCAGCTGAAGGCGAAGGAGAAGTACAGGAAGATCGACGAGATCCCGTTCGATTTCGTGCGCCGGCGGATGTCGGTGATCGTCGAGGATGAGACCGGCCTGAACACGCTGATCTGCAAGGGCGCAGTGGATGAAGTGATGAGCCGGTGCACCCGGGTCGAAGTCAAGGGCGAGGTCATCGAGGTGCTGCCAGAGCACGACGCCAAGCGGAGGATGCTGGCGGACGACCTGAACGGGCAGGGCTTCCGGGTGATCGCCCTGGCCTACAAGCAGATGCCGGGCGCGCCGGACGAGCCGGTCTACGCGGTCAAGGATGAGTCCGACCTGATCCTGCTGGGCTTCCTTGCGTTCCTCGACCCGCCGAAGGACACCGCCACGGAGGCGCTCAAGCGGCTTGGCGGCCTGAACGTGGCCGTCAAGGTGCTGACCGGCGACAACGAACTCGTCACCGCCTACATCTGCGGGAAAGTGGGCATGCCGGTCGAAAATCTGTTGCTCGGTTCCCGGATCGAGGCGATGAGCGATGCGGAACTGGCCGAAGCTGCCGAGACCACAAGCGTCTTTGCCCGGCTGGCGCCGGCGCAAAAGGAAAAGATTATCCGGGCGCTCCAGAGCAAGGGGCACGTGCTGGGTTTCATGGGGGACGGGATCAACGATGCCCCGGCCTTGAAGGCCGCCGACGTCGGCATCTCGGTGGACAGCGCGGTGGACATCGCCAAGGAGTCCTCCGACATCATCCTGCTGGAGAACAGCCTGCTGGTGCTCGAGCAGGGCGTGCTCGAAGGCCGGCGGGTATTCGGAAACATCATCAAGTACCTCAAGATGGCGGCCAGCTCGAACTTCGGCAACATGTTCAGCGTGGTGGGCGCCAGCGCGTTCCTGCCGTTTCTCCCCATGCTGCCGATCCAGGTGCTGAGCAACAACCTCCTGTACGATTTCTCGCAGACCACCATCCCGACCGACGAAGTGGATGCGGAGTGGCTGACCCGGCCGCGCCAGTGGGAGATCGGCGGGATCCTGCGCTTCATCCTGTTCATCGGCCCGATCAGCTCGATCTTCGACTACCTGACCTTCTTCGTCCTGCTCTACGTTTTCGACTGCCGGGACAACCCCGCGCTGTTCCACACCGGCTGGTTCGTCGAGTCGCTCCTGACGCAAACGCTGATCATCCACGTCATCCGCACCAACAAGATTCCGTTCATCGAGAGCCGGGCCAGCTGGCCGCTGATCGCCACCTCCCTGCTCGTCGTCGCGGCCGGAATCGGGCTGACGGTTTCCCCGCTGGCGGACACGCTCGGTTTCGTCCCGCTCCCGCCCCGTTTCTGGCTGTTCCTGGCCGCCATGCTGCCGGGATACGCGATCCTGACGCAGCTGGTCAAGAGCTGGTTCATCCGCAGGTACGAAATGTGACGGCCGGCTGATGCGCACCCTCCGCCGCTTTTTCCTCTGGGGTTTCCTCCTGGTCCTCGCGTACGCCGGCTACGTCGCCGTGTCGCTGGCGCTGATGCCTTCCGTATCGATCCTCAAGGATCCGCGCGTCTCGATGGTGATCACGGTCAGGGACTGGCACGGCGACGAGCATCCGTTCGTCGTGGGCCCGAAGAACCGGAACTGGACGCCGGGCCGGTCGATTCCCGCCGCGATGAAGCGCGCGGTCGTCGCCTCCGAGGACAGCAACTTCTACCGGCACGAGGGAGTCGATTTCGACGCGATGAAAAAGGCGATCGAGGACGACATCAAGAAGGGGAAGTTCGCGCGCGGCGGCAGCACCATCACGCAGCAACT
>JANXPS010000181.1 GCA_025357175.1 Deltaproteobacteria bacterium
CCGCGCTGACGGGGTTCGGGATCAATTCGGCCCCCTGTGGCACATGCGCCATGAGCATCCGGTACGGGTTTGCTTCACCCTTGGACGGATAGCGCGCCTCGATCATGTCCCGGGCATCCGGATCGAGAACCACCGGTACGCCGGCGACACGGGCAACGGCATCACGGGTGATGTCGTCGGGGGTGGGACCGATCCCCCCGGTCAGGATGAGAAGGTCGGTTTCCGCCCGGTAATGCAGAAGGTGGCGGACGACGGTCGGGATGTCGTCGGGGAGAATCGCGCAAAGCACGACTTTTGCCCCCCACTCGTTCAGGAGCGGTATCATATAGCCCAGGTTCGCCTCTCGGATTTCGGCCTTGAGGACTTCGTCCCCCAGGATGACGATTCCGACGCGTGTTGACCCCATTGGTGTTCCTCCTTGCCCCGAGCAGCCCATCTTACCGGATGAAGGGGGAAAAAACATTGACAGATCGACGGACCGACGCCTAGATTCAGATATCTTAAAAGTTGGCCTTTCCGGCCTGTCCTCAGGGAGTATTTTCAATGATAAAGCCCGTCACGTATGCATCCGCCGGAGTCGACATTGACGAAGGCGAACGGATGGTATCGCTCATCAAGCCGATGGTCAAGACAACGCACCGGCCGGAGGTGTTGGGGGAGATCGGATCCTTCGCCGGCTTCTTCCGCTTCCCCGCGCGAAAATACAAGGACCCCGTCCTGGTCTCTGGGACCGACGGCGTCGGAACCAAGGTCAAGATCGCCGCGATGGCCGGTTCGCTCTCGACGGTGGGCATCGACCTGGTTGCCATGTGCGTCAACGACATCCTGGTTCATGGCGCCGAACCGCTCTTTTTCCTCGACTACTACGCCACGGGAAAGCTGTCGGCCGATGAGGGTTCCAGGATCGTTTCCGGGGTCGTGGAGGGGTGCCGTCAGGCAGGTTGCGCGCTTCTCGGCGGGGAAACGGCCGAGATGCCCTCGGTCTACCAACGTGGCGAGTTCGATCTCGCGGGATTTGCGGTCGGGGCCGTGGACAGATCGAAAATCATTTCCGGGAAAACGGTGCGGCGCGGCGATGTCCTGATCGGGTTGCCCTCGAACGGATTCCACAGCAACGGATATTCCCTGGTCAGGAAGGTCGTTTTCGAAATCATGAAGAAAAAGATTTCCGCCCGGGTTCCGGGATGGGAAGGCACCGTCGGCGAGGAACTGCTTCGCCCCACCAGAATCTACGTCAAGCCGGTCCTGTCGCTCCTGAAAAAAATACCGATCGAAGGGATGGCGCACATCACGGGCGGCGGTCTCCACGGGAATATTCCCCGCTCCCTTCCGAAAGGAACCCGTGCGGTCATTTTAAGGGACGGCTGGGATATCCCCCCCGTCATGCAGACGGTCGTTTCCGCGGCGCGTCTTGACGAAAACGAGGCCTACCGCACGTTCAACATGGGGATCGGCATGGTGCTCATGTTGCGTCCCGTCCACGTCGATGCCGCGCTCAGGCACTTCAAGCGCCAGGGGATCCCGTCCCACGTCATCGGCGAAGTCGCCCCGGCGAAAAAAGGATGCGGGGACGTCGAATTGAAGGGTGTGCCGCGGTGAGCGAGAGAGCGGAAATCGCCGTCCTTGTTTCGGGCAGCGGATCGAACCTCCAGGCGATCATCGACGCATCCGAACGCGGCGAGATTCCGTGCAAGGTCGGCCTGGTCCTCAGCAACAGAGCCGGTTGCTTCGGGCTGGAGCGTGCCGCAAGGCACCGCATTCCGACCGCTGTCGTCGATCACAAGGCCTACCAGACCCGGGAGGAGTTCGATGCCCGGCTGGTCGAAATCCTGGCTGAAAGCGGCGTGCAACTGATTTGCCTCGCCGGCTTCATGAGGGTGCTTACGCCGCTGTTCATTCGCGCATTCCCGCACAGGATCATCAACATCCACCCCGCTTTGCTCCCGGCGTTTCCTGGAACCCACGGTCCCAGACAGGCGCTGCAATACGGCGCCCGCTTCGCGGGCTGCACCGTTCACTTCATCGATGAGGGGATCGACACGGGGCCGGTCATCGTGCAGGCGGTCGTTCCGGTCCACGGCGACGACACCGAGGAGACGCTTGCGGCACGAATCCTCGTCGAGGAGCACAGGGTTTATCCGATGGCGATCCGCCTGTTTCTCGAGGGACGGCTCTCGATCGAGGGGCGCCGCGTTCGGGTGGCGGCGGCCAAATGAACTGGAAACGCGCCG
>JANXPS010000196.1 GCA_025357175.1 Deltaproteobacteria bacterium
GCCATGGCCGAGTCGATGATGCCGGCGGTTTCTCCCCCTGAAAGCGCCATCAGTACCTCTTTCGGGGCGGTATTGATGTTGATGCGGCCGCCGGACGACCCGGCCGCTGACGCCGGGGCAGATACCGTGACGAACGGTTCAAGTTTCCGGAAGACTTCGGGAGTGATGCCGCGGACAAGCCGCAGTTCGTCGATGGTGTCGAAAAGATCGTTTTTCGCCTTGTAGGGAACCTTCAGTGATTGGTAGTAGCTGCTTTCGGCGCCGCCCGGTCGTGTGGAATCGTCGGCGTCTAGCCAGTCGATGACGCAATCGGCGATTGTCGGGTCAAGCGACAGTATTTCAAGCAGCCGACGGAAAACGTTCAGTTGCTTGTCGTTGTTCGCCGGGGCATTTCCGTTCGGTCCGATCAGGTCGTTCAAGTTGAGCTTACGCTCTTCGTCGACGATCGTGACATTCACCTGTCCCGGCCCGAGGTCGATGGGAGGGGAGGTCCGTGACCAGATCTCGTCGAGGGTGTCGAAGTCGTTGTTCTTGGCGTCCTCCCGCAGGGCGATCCTTGCGGCTTGCGTGCCTGCTTCGGCAAGCAACTCCGCGCGGATCGAGTCGCGGGAGAAGGCGCTGCTCTGGGCTGATCGCATGCCGATCTTGAATATCTCGAATACCAGGGCGACGATCAGCACCAGCGTCAACAGCGTGATCAGAAGCGCGATCCCGGATCGGGAGGTCAGCCGATTCGGGCGATTCAAAGCTTTGGCCTGTTGCCGGAAAAAAGAAGTTGGGACTCGCTGCCGCTTAGCGTGACGGTCACTTCGCGGCGCATCACGGCGCCGTCGTCGCCGATCAGTATGATTGCGACGATTTTCGGCAACGCCCCCTTTTTGTCGGGGGCGGGGGGCCATTCCTTCTGCCAGGTCGATCCATCGAAAAGTTCGACGCGGAATCCCTTGATCCGGCGTGCAATCCGGGTTTCGCGGATCGGCAGCCTGTTTTCGATCTGCGCCAGGTCGGACTGCTCCCGGTAGATATCGAGATATCCCGCATCGGAGGAAACTTTCGGGAAATATCGAATCTTGACGAGGCCGGAGGAAAGTCTTTCGCTCGCGTCGGATGCAGGGGCGAAGGCGGTAAAGGCAAACGTGGCGCCCGGCTGTCCGGAAAATGTGTCTTCGTGCGAAGACATGTGCGAGTCGGTGAGCTTGGTGGCCGAAACGGCCCCCGCGATGTCGGTGCCGAACCGGTCGACCGCCATCGCCTTCTGGCGCGACTTGCCGTATCGATCGGCCAGCATTTCCCGCGTCCTCGCGGCGCCCGTGAAAGCGGAAAGCAGCAGGACGAGGATGGACGAAAAGATGGCCAACGCCATCAATATTTCGATCAGGGTGAAGCCGCGGCATTTTGAAGGATGGTTCGTCATTTGACGGCCAGACCAGAGACCATGAGTTGCTCTTCTTCGCCCTGCCATGACCAATAGATCGTAAGGTGTACTTCCCGGGCATCCTCGTGCAGCGCCTGCGACACCGTCATCCGCCAGCGGTACCCGTCGTTCGGCGGCGGAAAAATCCCCTCCGAATCGCCGGTTTCGGGGAAGGTTGCGAGCGTTTGCCGGATCCGGGACTCGCCCAGGAGTGTCGCATCCAGCCATCCGTCGGATCGCGCCTGGGAGGAGATGCCGTCGGAGACGACCCTGAACGCCATCATCAGCGTTCCGGAAAGAATCGCGAGTGCTACGAGGATTTCGAGTAGCGTGAATCCCTTAGCCCGCATTCTTTGTAATATTCCCTTCCAGCACCTCGACCGAACCGTTGGTCGGATCGACGTGGAGCGTCCAGTCGGTGGGCTCGCCTTCCCGGCCGCTGTCCTTGAGATAAATCAGCGTGTCGGGCATGCGTCCACCGGGCATGTACCGGATCTCGGTGATGGCATCCATGGCGCGTGCTTCGCCCTCGACGGTGATGCCGGTTACCGATACACCGGTGCCGAAGTCGAGAGGCTGCGGAGGATCGCCAACGGCGGCGGGCGACATGAACCGGTAATTCCCCGCCCGGGGGTCGATGAGCAGCCGCCATTCCTTTTTTTCGAAGAGTGCCCCGTCGAAAGCCGCTTCGGAATTGGCTGAAAAAGCGCGGAAGGCCGCTTCGCGCCCCGCCTCACCCATTCCCGCCAGTCGTGGCGCAACGATCCAAAGAATCAACCCGAGCAGGAACAGGACGATCGACAACTCGACCAGCGTGAAGCC
>JANXPS010000261.1 GCA_025357175.1 Deltaproteobacteria bacterium
CGACCAGCTCCCCGAAGGCATTGGTCTTCACGACATATCCGGATGCGCCCGCCCGAAGAGCCCGCTTCGCATACTGGTTCTCGGGGTACATGCTCAGGACGAGAACGGGGATGAGGCTTTTCAGCCTCCGCAATTCCTGAAGGATTTCGAGGCCGTTCCGGTCCGGCAGGGAAATGTCGAGCAGCATCAGGTCGTATCCGCCCGCCGCAACCTGCTTCAGCGCATCCTCGCCGGTTCCGGCCTCGCCCGTCACCCGCAGATCCGGCGTCCCCTGCAACAGTTGTACGATCCCCTGGCGCATGATCTCGTGGTCGTCCACGGCGAGAATGCGGATCATCCCGCATCCTCGGCGGTTCCCGGCGAAATGTGGATCGTCAAAGCTTGTTCCCATGCCCTCTTCCCCCCGATCTCGATCGTCCCCCCGAATGCCCGCACCCGATGCCCGGGAAGAACCTATCGGAAACGAATCGCAATAACTTCAGGGAAGAAATCGGAAGGATCGGTCTACCTTTCCCACCTTGCCCGGGTCATGCTTCCAAAGGGCCTATTGCGACATCGCTTCGGCTTCGGGGCTTTCCGGCACGGCGGAGGAAGCTCCCTCGGCATTGCGCGCGAGCACGACGGCGGACATCCCCACTGCGGCACAGCCTGCCATGGTCGACACCATCGGCAGGGCGGTTCCGTCGTGGAACATTCCCACGAATATCCCGGCCGTGGCGCCAAGCCCGTACTGAATCGTCCCCAGGAGCGCCGATGCACTCCCTGCGGTCTTGGCGAAAGGTGTCAGGCCCAGCGCCGTGACGTTGGGATAGAGCAATCCGGTGGTGCACAGACAGATGAACAGCAAGAGGAGCTGGGCCGGGAATCCGCCGATGCCGGTCGTCACCGCCATGGTCAGCAGGAGTGCCCCGAGCAGATTGACGGCAAAGGTTGCGTGCAGGATCTGCTCGGACGAAAAGCGCCGCAGCAGTTTGCGATTCAGTTGCGACGACGCGATCAGTCCGACGGCATTGAGTCCGAAGAGGACGCCGAAGCGCTGGGGGGAAATCCCGTTAAGCTCGATGAACAGGTGTGGCGCTCCTGCGATGTAGGAGAAATGGAAGCCGGCAAGCGCCCCGAGCACAAGGGCGTAATACAGATACTGCCGGTTGCGAAGAAGGCTGCCGTAACCGCTCGCCATCCTGGTAAAGCTGCGTTGAATGCGTTTCTCCGGCGGCAAGGATTCGGGCAACCAAGCCCAGGAGGCCCAGAAGGAGAGGAGTCCGAACACGCCCAGGAAGAGAAAAATCCCGCGCCAGCCCGTGAACAGGAGAAGCTGTCCCCCGGCCAGCGGGGCCAGGATCGGCGCGGCCCCCATCACCAGCATGAGGAGGGAAAACATCCGTGCCGCTTCCGCCGTATCGTACAGATCGCGAACGACGGCACGGGAGATGACGATGCTGGCCCCCCCGCCCAACGCCATGACCACCCGCCAGAACAGCAGGCCTTCTCCGGAACGGACCAGGGCACAGCCGATCGTGGAAACGATGTACAGCCCCAGCCCGAAGAGGAGCGGACGTTTCCGCCCGAAGCGATCGGCGACCGGTCCATAAAACAGCTGACCCAGTGCCGAGCCGAACAGAAAGGCCGACACCGACAGCTGGACCGTGCCCAGCGGGACGCCGAGGTCGCGGGCGATCTGCGGAAAAGCCGGCAGGTACATGTCGATGGACATGGAGTTGAAAGCGGTCAGCGCGCCAAGAATAAGCACCAGCATCACCATGTCATCGCCCGGTCATTTCCAATAGAGCCTCCGGTAGCCTGGCCCCTTGCATCCTGATTTTTGCGGTGGCCGTATCGATCTCGCGGAGATCATCGGATCCAAGTTCGATGGCCGAAACTTCCAGTCCGCTTCTCCCCGATATCCGTTTCTTCATCGCCGTGTCCTCCCGGATCCCGTTACTCCGACTTGAGCGACGCCATGTCGATCGAGAAGCGGTACTTCACGTCGGATTTGAGCAACCGCTCGTACGCCTCGTTGACCTTCTGCATCGGGATGACTTCGACGTCGGCTGTGATGCCGTGCTCCCCGCAGAAGTCGAGCATCTCCTGCGTCTCGGCGATGCCGCCGATGATCGAGCCGGAGAGGCTGCGGCGTCCGAACAGGAGGGCGAAAGCGGAGACGGGGAAGGGCTTCTCCGGCGCCCCGACGAGCGTGAGGTTTCCGTCGCGCCCGAGCATGCCGATGTACGCGTTGACGTCGTGGTCGGCGGCAATGGTGTCGAGGATGAAGTGGAACGTGCCGGCGTGGCGCGCCATCTCGTCCGCGTCGGTGGAAACAACGACTTCGTGGGCTCCGAGGAGGAGGGCATCCGCCTTCTTCCGGGGCGAGGTGGTGAAGACCACGACTTGCGCCCCGAAGGCGCGGGCGAACTTGACGCCCATGTGGCCAAGTCCGCCGAGGCCGGCGATGCCCACCTTTTTCCCCTCGAGATTGCCCCAGCGGCGCATGGGCGAGTACGTCGTGATCCCGGCGCACAAAAGCGGCGCGACGCCGGCGAGCTCGAGGTTTTCCGGAACGCGAAGCACGAAATGCTCGTCCACGACGATGCTTTCCGAGTAGCCGCCGTAGGTGACGCCGCCCATGTGCTTGTCCGGAGAGTTGAAGGTGAGTGTCTGGTTCGGGCAGAGCTGCTCGAGCCCGTCCTTGCAATTGGGGCAGCTGTGGTCGGAATCGACCAGGCAGCCGACTCCCACCAGATCGCCCTGCTTGAAGCGGGTGACCGCCGGACCGACGGAGGCGACACGGCCGACGATCTCGTGACCGGGAACGCACGGGTAGACGGTGGGCATCACGCTCGCCCATTCGTTGCGGACGGTATGGAGGTCGGAGTGGCAGATGCCGCAGTAAAGGATCTCGATCGCGACGTCGGTCGGCATCGTGTCGCGCCGCGGAATTTTCGCGGAGGCGAGCGGCGAGTCTGCGCTGGCTGCGGAGTAGGCTTTCGCGTGGTACATGGTGGCTCCTTTTCAATTGGACTTCTTTCGATGGTTCCATTGTTCTCCCGAACCAGGGGGAACCGGTAGACCGATCCTGTCGAATTCTTGCCCGATCCGTCGGATCGCCAGACAGTTGTTGTCCCATCTGAAAGGGTCGGGTAGCATGGAAGCAGGAGGAAGACATGAAACCAATCAATAAAACTGCGGATAACACGATAGCTGGGCTGGATGGGGTTGTGGCGGCCATGGGGCGGCGAATTGCCCGATTAACCGAAGCCGGCGAGCTCTTTACAACCGCAATCCCGGGGCTGTCGCTGTATCGCCGGGAGGAGCCGACCGGGCCGATCAGCGGCATGTACGAGCCGAGCATCTGCATGGTCGCGCAGCGATCCAAGCGGGTGCTGCTCGGGGATGAAAGCTACGTGTACGATGCCCGCCATTATCTCATCACGACCGTGCACCTCCCCACGACCGTGCAGATCGTCGAGGCCAGCCGCGAGAAGCCCTACCTCGGGCTCCGGCTGATACTCGACCCGCGAGAAATCTCGCAGATGATGGCGGACAGCAACCTTCCCCCGCCGCGCACGCAGCAGTCGAGCCGCGGCATGGCGGTCGGCCTTGTGACGATCCCCTTGATTGACGCCTTCCGGAGGTTGATCGACCTGCTCGAAGAGCCGCAGGACATCCCGATCCTTTCTCCGGTCATCCAGCGGGAAATCCTGTATCGGCTGCTCGTGGGCGACCAGGGGATGCGTCTTCGCCAGATCGCATCGACGGGGAGCCAGAGCCACCATATGGCGCGGGCGATCGACTGGCTCAAGAGCAATTACGCGCGTGCGCTGCGCATCGACGATCTCGCGGAAAAGGCGAGCATGAGCCCTTCGACGTTCCATCATCACTTCCGCTCGATGACGGCGCTGAGCCCGCTGCAGTTTCAGAAGCAGCTTCGCCTGCAGGAAGCCCGTCGCCTGATGCTGACGGATCAGATGGATGCCGCGACCGCGGCGTTCGAGGTGGGATACGAGAGCCCTTCGCAGTTCAGCCGCGAATACAGCCGCCAGTTCGGCGCTCCGCCGCTACGCGACGTCAACACCCTGCGCGGGACGACAGCCGCAAAGGCGGGGTAGGCGGAAAGCGCGCGAGGACCTCGGGGCTAGAGCTTCCGAAGCCAGCGGTAGAAGGGGGCGAGTTGCGCGAAACCGGCGGACAGTTCATCAACGAGCGCCCGGTCATACAGGCAGTCGTCGATCGGGCGGCTGCATACCAGGTACAGATTCTTCCGCTGGTACCACGAGGACAGCTCCTGCGACAACCCGGTCCGCATCGGGCGCACGTACGATTCCCCTTCCACGACGAATCGGTCCTGTCCTTTCAGAAACGCAACAGCTCTACGAAAAGCCGATGGATTGGTGTCGATCGCGTTCCGCATCGCGTCCATGGTGCCGCGTGAAGCCGCGTAGTAGCCCATGCCATAACGGTAGCCGTCGGCGAAGATTTCGAAGAAGAAGACCGGGGTATCCGGTTTTGTCACGCAATTCGTGTCACCGCCAGCGGAAGCGGTTCTGCCCCCCGATGCGGATGTTGAGCAGGACGACCGGTTCCTTCGGGTCGGGAGGGATCCAGTAAAGCACGAGGAAGTCGCGGGCGCCGGCGTCGAGCACATACTCCCGGACCGTCACCGCCTTCCCCCCGATCGTCCGGCGGCGCGCCCGGGCGGCCTCCTCGAACTGTCCGATCGTGGAGACCATCCCCCGGTAACTTTCGTGCAACCGCTCGATGAAGCGAACCGCTCCGCGCGCGGCGTAGTCGGCGAGGAACTGCCCCAACCGCTCCGCGAACAGCGGCGTCGCAACGACCTGCCGACGCTTCACTTCTTGCGGTGTGAGGCCGACGCGGCGCGGCGCGCCTTTTCCCCAGCTTCCGTGAACAGCGCCTCGATCCCATGGCCTTCCACGCGCTCCCCGGTCATTTGGTACGCCTCCCACGCAACGAACGCCTCGTCCTCGAAGCGGACATCGGCCTCCGCGGCGTCAAGCGCCGGTGTCCCCACGGTCTCGAGGACTGCAGACATCGGCCGTCCGGTGCTCCGTGCGACCCGCTCGAGGCGCTCTGCGAACTCGTCGCTGACGCGCAGATTCAACTGTCGGCTCATGAGACTACCTCCTTGTAGCACATGCTATCACATGCCGGCGAGAGTCCGAGGGCGAGGTCCTTGGCGTTGTGGAATTGGGCCCAGTTCCGCTGGTCCCGAAACTCGACGATCCGGGCGATCACTTCATCCAAGAGGATTGTCATGGATCCTCACGCTGCCCGGACCGTGAAATCCACGTGAATCTCGTCGAAGGGAAAGACGATCTTCCCGTCATCGGTCTTTCGCAGGAAACCGGCGATCAGCAGGGAATGGACATCGGCATGGACAGCCTTGACGGCCCGCTCCATGCGCCTGGCCACCTCGCGAATGGCGACCGGGCCGGCCCCGGTCATGACCTTGAGAAGATCCCAGCGACGCCCAGCGTCACTCGGCTCATCTCGGTCTCCTCCACCTGCCGACTTCCCGCCAGGAATCTTCCAGAAGCGTTTCCGGGGCAGGAAGCTCTCCCTGGAAATCGTCTCCGGGTTTTTATAAATTACGCGGGAGAATCCCCAGCTGGTGCGTTCACGAAGAAGACTTCGCTGGTATTGCATTCCGGACATTCCCGATAAAAGGTGTTCCCTTCTTTTCGGATCTTTTCTTTATGACCAGCCTTCCCGCAGCCGATCCGAATCGGCGAATTCCCATCGCAAGCCGAACACTTCAGGTAATATCCATAGCGCCCGTGCTGAACCGAAAGGTGGCTGCCTTTCCCGCATGCCTTGCAGGATAGCGATCCAGCCAAACCGTTCGGAGAAGCCTGCGGCCGAACCGGCGCAGGAGGAACCTGAGAATTCGAAATGGGCATGTTGCCGGGAGTCGCATTACCCACTACTTTTTCACCGCCAAATCGCGCCGTGTAATCGAAGGTGATCGGCTTGTGCATCCTGACCAGTTTTTTCCCGATCCCTTCCAGCGTTTCCAGGGAAACGACTTTGGCCAACCCCCCAACCACGTCCAGAAAACCCAGACTGTCTGCCTTCTTCTGGATGAATGCGTCCAACATATCGGCCTTGATGATTCCCGAACTATCGAACCCTTTCGGGCGATCGATCCGGGCATTCGAGGAAACGAGCATCAGGGGAAAATAACTGATCGGGAGGCGAATCCCCAGGCGACTCGGCATCTCGATTCGGTCGAATGCCTTTTTCAAAACCGCAACGTGTCGTTCGTTCTGGGCCAAGGGAGAGGGCATCCCCTCATAACTTTTCCGGTAATCGTTCCACCGGAGGAACTCCCCATCATCCGTGATCTTGAAGCCACTCGCGAAATGCTTCGTCTCGAATACATAGCAGTATAAAATGCGGTTGATCATGAGATGGTCGATTTGGGCGACCTGGCCGTCGATCTCAAGACGAAGGTCGTGGATGACGACGCAGTGCTCCGAATCCTTCCGGGAAAAATCGATCAGATAGGCCGCTTCCTGCTCCCCCTTGATCCCAGCCCGGACAATACGGATTTCCTGTTCGATTCGGGAACGGCGCTCGCCAGTGGCACCCGACTGCAATCGCTCCAACTCTGCGATTTGGTGATCCTTGCTGTCCGCTTTTTTCAGGAGCATGCGTCCTCCGGGATCAAGATTTCTTCAGCACTATATTCCAACCGGATCCCGTTGGAGTAGACCGACAAAAGCTGACGGTTCGCACAACCCTTGATAATTACCCACAGGAAATCAACCACTTACGCGGAAAACTCGCCGATCCCCTGATAACGGATTCGCTCAACCCGCGATAAAAACCGGACGGATTCGCGGAATCCGTGATAAAAAGTTTGCCGCACCCAAAACCACGTTCAATATCAATAGCTTGCGCGAGAGGAAAAACCGCAATATTCAGTCTCTCTCCCTCGAATCAAGATACTTCCTATACCGCGAACAACACCGAGACGTGCCCGGTTTCATGCGCCTCATCGCGGGGACGGATGACGATGTCAATGTCCCGGTCGAGCAGAGTGAGGAACCGGACAAGCCGCTCGGAGGAGAACCGGTTCAGCTTGTAGTGACGCAGGTCTTAGACGTGCGGCTGCGAAATCCCGAGCCGTTTGGCAAGCGCGGTCTGGTTGAGTCGCTTCTCGTCGATCAGTTCGTTCAACCGCGCCGCGAGTTGCACACGCAACTTCCGGTCTTCGGACCCGGCAAGGCCGAGTTCCTCAAAGACGTTTCCGCTGCCGGCGATCACCGCGTCAGTCTTTTTTCCGGCCATATCTCACCTCGTAATCCTCCCGGGCCGCCCGGAGCCGATCGTGGATACGTTCCATTATTGAGAATTTCTTCGGACGCCTTCCATGTCCAGGTTTTCCGCAACGACATCGTGCGGGATCAGCAGGTACTTCCACGGCTTCCCGTCATATGTCGCCGTGTGCGCGGTCGCCCGCTCGCACCACAACACGGCCGTATCCCGTTTTGCCAGGACGTCGGGATCGCTTATTTCATCGCGGGCCTTGGTTTCGAGCAGGTAGATCTCATCGTCCGTCTCGGCCACGAAATCGGGCTGATATTCCTTTTGCTCGCCCCCGGATTTGTACCAGATCCGGAACTGCCCTTTCGCCGGGCGGAACCATCGCAAACATTCCCGATCAAGGATGACCGCCATCCTCCGCTCCGTATCCGATTGGAATTTCTGTACCGGATACAGGCACCGACTGAAGCCGTTGAAGAGGTAGCGAGCCATGTTGCTCTTGTCGTCCGGCGACTGGCGGAAGTCCATCACCGAATTGCCGGAGGCCATGGTATAGGCGCTTTCCTTCAGGGGCTCGAATCCCTGACTGATCCGGACCTCATATTCGACGGGCGATTCCCAGGCGTGCTCCTGCATCTGGGCATGGACGAACCGGGCGATCTCCCGCTGGTGCAGCCGCAATACCTTCGTTACGTCCTCTTCGGGCAGGTAACTTCGCAGATGGTGAACCACCTGTCCGGCCAGGTCGTACAACAGGTCCGCGTGCTCGTCGTAGGAAACGTCGTCGAAATCGATCAGGACGCTGACGACGTAATCCTCCGGCCGCCCCTCTTCGATTCCACCTTCTCCCACGCCGACGATCTCGCGAAGCGAGGTTCTCAGATGCTGAATCCACAGCTCGTCCGAAGGAGGCTGGTATTGCATCCGGCCGGGCAGCGCGAGTTCGAAGGGCCTGAATCCCGCCTGCACCTCGCCCTTCGGCAACACGAGGATGCGGGGGATGTCGATCGTCTGAGCCACCACCAGCTCGGTGACTTTCGCGATCACCGCAGCGACGTCCGGCTGCGTCGCGATGCCGGTAAGCGCCTGTTGCGCCGGCTGGAGTCGCTCCGCGACTTCACGCGCCAGAAGCGCCTGAACATCGGGCTCCCGAAGATACGCCACGCCGGGAAGCTGTTCGGGCTTGGCGGCCATCGCGCGAATGGCATCGAAAGTCACCTTGGCCACATGCCGCTCTGCGGGATCGTCAAAGACCGGCGCCACGCCATCAGCTACCCGGGTCGCGGATGTGACGTTCGCCGGCGTGATGCCCAGCTTCGATGCCAATGTGGATTGGGAAACGACCGTCACCGTACGCTGGGCGAGATTCGTCGGATCGAGAATCACCTGTTGCATCCGAATGGGCGATTCGGGCCGACCCGCTTCGTCGACGATCTCCTGGAACTTGTCATGCGCGACGATGTTGAGCCGGTCGACACTCGACACGCCGGTCCGCCGACCATACGGCAACCGTAGTCCGCGGCCGATCGACTGCTCGATCAATGTCCGGGCATTTGCCGCGCGCAGCGGGACGATCGTGTAAAGGTTCGTGACGTCCCAACCTTCTTTCAGCATGTTGACGTGAATCACGATCTCGGTTGGTTCCTCGGTGTGCTCGACCTTGAGCAGCCGGGAAACCATTTCGTCTTCTTCTGCCCCCGTCCGGCTGGAATCGACCTGGATCACCTTGTCCGCATACCGCCCATCGAAGAAGCTTTCGGACCGGATCAACGCCATCAGTTGTCCCGCATGCGTCGTGTCGCGGGCGATGACGAGCAGGAACGGCTTGACGAACGGATTGCCGGTCTCCCGCGCATACGTCTCCAGCTCGACCTTCACGCTTTCATGCAACCGGACGCCGTCTTCGAGCTTCAGCCGTTCGATCTCTTCGGGCGTCATGCCGGCCGGATTGAAATTCCGCCGTGTGACGACCGCCGGTTCCTTCACGAATCCGTCGTCCATCGCTTTGCCGAGCGGATAATCGTAGATGACGTTCTTGAACGGAATCGCCCCGCGTGTCCCTTCCACGAACGGCGTGGCCGTCAGCTCCAACCCCAGCACCGGCTTGAGATCGTTGATCGCGCGCACGCCGGCCGATGCCCGATACCGGTGGGATTCGTCCATGAGCAGGACGAGGTCGGGCAATCCCGCCAAGTAATCGAAGTAGCTTTCGCCGATGTATTCGGAGAGCCGCTTGATCCGGGGCGCGCGTCCGCCACGCACCTCCGAATTGATCTTCGAGATGTTGAAGATGTTCACGCGCACGCCGCCGAACAGCCGCACGGATACCGGGTCGCACTTGTCGTAGTTGTCGCCGGTGATGATCTTCGGTGCATCGACGACAAATTCTGCGATGCCTTTGAAGACGTACTTCGGCGTGTTCGGCGTAAAGTCGGCGATCAGCTTGTTGTAGATCGTGAGATTCGGCGCCAAAACGAAGAAGTTGTCGATCCCGTGTGCGAGATGCAGATAGCTGATGAAAGCGCCCATGAGACGCGTCTTGCCGACGCCGGTCGCCAACGCGAAGCAAAGCGACGGAAACTCCCGCTCGAAATCGGTGACGGTGGAAAACTCGCTCCGGATCGTCTCCAGCGCCGCCGCCGCATCGGCACCTTTCCGGGGCGGCACGATCTCGGCGATCCGGTCGAGAATCTCCAGCGACCGGCGTTGCGGCGGCCGCAGACTCAAACGTCCGGCGATGGCGTTGACGTGCCGGTTCATCGTCAGCCGTTCCTCCGGTTGATCAGATTGACGACCACCTTCGCGATCGTTTCCTTCTCGTCGGGGCGGCTTTCCGCGATCAGCAGCGTCAGCGCCACGAGGGCGTTGTCCCCGATCCGCTTCGAACCGTCGGCCCGGTACAGAATGCCGCTTCCCGCCAGGAAGCACAGGAACACGGCGGCGCCGATCCGCTTGTTGCCGTCGCTGAACGCGTGGTTCTTCACGATGAAGTAGAGCAGGTTGGCCGCCTTCTCCTCGATGCTCGGATAGAGTTCGACCCCTCCGAACGTCTGGTAGATCGTCGCGACGGCGCTCTTGAAGCCCTGATCCTTTTCCACTCCGAACAGGCCGCCGAATTCTTTCCTCATCGGATCGATGATCGCCGCAGCATCCTCATAAGTCAGCAGATACGGCGTTTCCCGCGTGGTTTCCTCGATCGCCAGCGTCCCGTGGTCGTACCGGTCGAGCGTCGTCAGGGCGTAGGCGTAATCGCCGAGAACCTTGAGCAGCCCCTTGGCTTCGTCGAGCTCGACCGGTTGATGGGCGAGCGTCTTTTCCAGCAGGCCCACCGCGTTGCGCAGGTCGGCCAGCTTTTCTTCCTGCTCCCGGAACCGCTGATCGTTGAGGGTATACCCGCGGACGAGATGGTCGCGCAGCACCCGCGTCGCCCACTGGCGGAACTGGGTTCCGCGTCGTGACTTGACGCGATACCCCACGGAAATGATGACGTCGAGGTTGTACAGGACGACCGGCTTGGCGGAATGAGCAATATGCATTTTTTGCATATTGCTTTCCTCGGTCAGCTCGCCTTCCCCGAAAACGTTCCGCAAATGCCGGGAGATGACCGACTGGTCTCGCTCGAAAAGGGAAACCATCTGCGCCTGGGTCAGCCAGACGGTTTCCTGATCCAGATGCACTTCGAGCGCCGCGGCCCCGTCTGCGGCCT
The DNA here is from genome assembly GCA_025357175.1 of Deltaproteobacteria bacterium. Taxonomy (GTDB): domain Bacteria; phylum Desulfobacterota; class Deferrimicrobia; order Deferrimicrobiales; family Deferrimicrobiaceae; genus JANXPS01. The sequence goes on from JANXPS010000261.1 coordinate 10,994, forward strand.
GGTAGAGCTCGATGGTTCCCGGGCCCTTCGGAGAATCGGTCATTTG
>JANXPS010000286.1 GCA_025357175.1 Deltaproteobacteria bacterium
GCGCATCGGGATGTACGTGATGTCCGTGCACCAGACCTGGTTCGGCGACGTGATGGCCACCCCGCGAAGCAGGTACGGGTAGATCCTGTGCTCCGGATGAGGCTTGCTGGTGTTCGGCTTCCGATAGATCGCCTCGAGGCCCATCTTGCGCATCAGCCGACTGATTCGCTTCCGGTTGACCTGACGGCCTTCCCGACGAAGCGCCCTCTGCCCGCACAAAACCTGTCCATGCATTTTATGTCAACGATCGAATTTTACCTTCCAACAACGACTATGCGGACAAGACACCGAACCCGGCTGACCAAGGTGTCTGACCTTATTATCGTGTTGGTAGTCTGGCTCCCTGCCGAGGTGTCTGACTTTATTTTCAGGTGTCGAACTTTATTTTCAGGTGTCCGACTTTATTATCCAAATACAATTCCACAAATCCTTAAAATGTTCGGCGTGCCCTATTCGACGGTCACGCTTTTGGCCAGGTTTCGGGGCTGGTCCACGTCGGTGCCCTTGAGCACCGCGATGTGGTAGGCCAGGAGCTGAAGCGGCACCACCTCGAGGATCGCGCGCGACATCCGGCCGACCAGCGGCAGCAGGATGGCGTCCTCGGTTTTTTCGAGCAGCTCGGTGTCGCCAATCGTGCCCACTGCGATGATGCGCCCGCCGCGGGTTCGCGCCTCCTCGAGGTTGGACAAAGTCTTCTCGTACGACTCGCCCTGCGAGCAAAGAACCACCACCGGCATCCGCTCGTCGATCAGCGCGATGGGGCCGTGCTTCATCTCGCCGGCCGCATAGCCTTCCGCGTGGATGTAGGAGATTTCCTTCAGTTTGAGGGCGCCTTCCAGCGCGATCGGCCACGAGATGCCGCGGCCCAGGAACAGGAAATCGGATGCGTCCTTGTATTTCTTCGCGATCCGGGCGATAGCCTCCTCGTGCTTGAGGACGCCCTCGATCCGGGGCGCGAGTTCGGAAAGTTCCATCAGGTGATCGGAAATCTGGACCGGCGTGAGCGACCGGCGCACCTGGGCGAAGTTGAGCGCCAACAGGTAGAGCGCGACGAGCTGCGTCGTGAACGCCTTGGTGGATGCGACGCCGATCTCTGGGCCGGCGTGGGTATAGACCACGCCGTCGGCCTCCCGCGCGATCGTCGAGGAGACCACGTTGCAGATTGAAACGGTCACGGCGCCACGCGATTTCGCCTCGCGCATGCCGGCCAGCGTGTCAGCCGTCTCCCCCGACTGCGAAATCGCGATGCACAGCGTGCCGGGCTCGACCACCGGATCGCGGTACCGGTATTCCGAGCCGAAATCGACCTCGACCGGGATGCGCACGAGCCCCTCGATCATGAACTTGCCGACCAGCGCCGAGTGCCACGAGGTGCCGCAGGCGATGATGATCACCTTCTTGAGCGCGCAAAGCTTTTCGGGTGAAAGGGGCAGCGTCTCGAAGAACACCTCGCCGGACTCGGGCAGCATCCGGCCCGCCAGCGTGTCGAGGATCGCGCGCGGCTGCTCGTGGATCTCCTTGAGCATGAAGTGGCGAAAGCCGCCCTTCTCGGCCATGACCGGCGACCAGTCGATGTGCTGCGGGGCGCGGACGTGCGGGGCTCCGGAGAAATCGGTGAGGCGGATGCCCGACGCGGCGGCGACGACGATCTCCCCGTCCTCGAGGAAGAGAACCTCCCGCGTGTACGCCAGCATCGGCGGCAGGTCGGAGGCGAAATAGGTTTCACCCTCGCCGATCCCGACCGCCATCGGGCAGTTGAGACGGGCGCCCGCGATCGTGCCGGGCTCGGTTTCGGACACGGCCAGAAAAGCGTAGGAACCCTGGAGCTGCGCGACCGTACGCCGGACGGCCATTTCGAGGGAAAGGCCCTCGGAGACGCACTCGTCGAGCAGGTGGGCGATCACCTCGGTGTCGGTTTCGGAGGTGAATTTCCGGCCCCGCGCCTGCATCTTTTCCTTGAGCGTCCGGTGGTTCTCGACGATCCCGTTATGGACCACGACGACGCTGCCCGACCGGTGCGGATGGGCGTTGATGTCGGACGGACGCCCGTGCGTGGCCCAACGGGTGTGCCCGATGCCGCAGTTCCCCTCGACCGGTTCGGAGGCGATCAGTTTCGCGAGCCGGTCGATCTTCCCCTCGCTCTTGCGGATCGAGATCGTCCCGCCGTCGATTATGGCGACTCCGGCGGAATCGTATCCGCGGTATTCAAGCTTCCGCAATCCCTCGACCAGCCGGTCGACGCAGGGACTGTTGCCCACGTATCCAACGATGCCGCACATGAGGCTATTCCTCGCTCTTGCGCTTGGCGGGTTTGGGCGCCTTGAGCCCGGCCTTCGCCAGCAGTTCGGGTTTTTTCTTCGCAACCCAGTTCTCGATATTTTTCTGGGGAGCCCGGGACAGCGCCAGCGAGAAGGGCGGCACGTCTTTCGTGACCGTCGTTCCCGCCCCGACCAGCGCCCCGTTGCCGACCTTGACCGGCGCCACCAGCTGCGTGTCGCTTCCGATGAAGACGCCGTCTCCGATCACCGTCCTGTGCTTGGCGGTCCCGTCGTAGTTGCAGGTGATCGTCCCAGCGCCGATGTTCGACCTTTTCCCGATCGTCGCGTCTCCGATGTATGCCAGGTGGTTCGCTTTCGAGCCGGCTCCGACCTTGCTCTTCTTGACCTCGACGAAATTGCCGATATGTGCCCCTTCGCCGATGTCGGCCTCGGGACGCAGGTGCGCGAACGGTCCGATGACCGCCCCCTTGGCGACGCGGGCACCGGAGAGGATCGAATAGGGCCTGATGTGGACATCGTCGCCGACCACGCTGTCCTCGATGATGCAGCCCATCTGGATCCGGACCCCTTTTCCGATCCGGGTATTCCCGGTGAGCGTCACCGGCGACTCGATCGTGCTGTCGATTCCGATCTGCACCTCGGGCTCGATCCAGACGCGTCTCGGGTCGATCAATGTGACGCCCGCGTCCATCAACGCTTCGGTTTTCTTGCCGACGAGCAGCGCACCGACCTCGGCCAGCTCCCGGCGGGAATTGATGCCTCGAACCTCGTCTGGATCGCCCGCGGGAACGGGCACCACGATCCGCCCCTCCTCGAGAGCCTGGATCACCGTGTCGGTCAGGTAGAGTTCACGCTGCGCGTTGACGTCGTTCAGGCGCGGAAGGCTGCGGGCGAGAAATGCGCGGTCGAAGGCGTAGCTGCCGGAGTTGACCTCGGCGATCTTCTTGATGTCGGAAGTGGCGTCCCGTTCCTCGACGATGCGCGAGACGTTGCCGAAACGATCGCGGACGATCCGGCCGTAGCCGGACGGGTCGGGCAGGATGCCGGTAAGCACCGATGCCGCGGCTTTCCGCTTGCGGCGGGCAGTCAGCAGCGCCTTGATCGTCGCGGGCCGTATCACGACCGCGTCTCCGCACAGGACGACGACCTCCTTTATCTTGGACGACAGTTCGGCCAGCCCGCACCGCGCCGCATCGCCGGTCCCCAGCTGCCGGTCCTGGATGGCGATCTTCGCCCCGAATTCGGCCGCCGTGTCGACCAGCTTGTCCCGGCCGTGGCCGAGCACGAACACGATCTCGGAAACGCCGGCGGCACGCGCGATATTCGCCACGCGCCACGCCATCGACCGGCCCGCGACCTCGTGCGCCACCTTGGGAAGCGAGGATTTCATTCTTTTGCCGAGCCCTGCTGCAAGAATGACAACGCCGACAGTGTCCATCGACAAAGATCCCTTTCCGAATGCTAGAATGATAGCCCCGCGCCGGGGGCGGTGTGCCGTCCTACATCCTAACCGGTTTGCCGGTTGAAAGGAACCTTCTTGCCCGACGACCCCAAAAGCGTGCTGGACGACCTCGATCGCCAATTCGACGATCTGCGGAAGCAGTACGAGCTTTTCTTTTCGGGAGGACGCAAAACCGATCCTGGACGCGAACGGGCCGGCTACGAGAACACCATCCGCAAGCTCGGGCAACGCACATTGACCAGCACCCAGGACCAGTTCCGCTTCAATGCGATCCAGGCGCGTTACTACTCCTTCGCCAACCACTGGATCCGCACCCTTCGCGACCTCGAAGAGGGACGGCTGGCACGCGACGCCAGGGGTGCGCTTTCACGATCCGCTCCGCAGGCCGCAAACCCGATCGACCCGGCGGATCTCGATCAGGCGGCCCGGCGTCTTGCGGAAGCGCGCGTCGAGTGCGGCCTTCCGGCGGCCAGCATGAGCGATCTCGCCGGGCTGAAGGAAGCGCTTTTGTCGCGGGCCCGGGATATCGCGGCCCGTTCCCAGGGGAACGGCAAGGTCGAGTTCCGCATCTCGGTCGAAGAGGGAAAGCCGAAGATCCGCGCCATCCTCAAATAAAAAACGCCCCCCGGACGACAGCCCGGGGGGCGTTGATCGTTTGCCGAATATCCGGCTATCCCTTCAGTCGGCGGCGGCCATGCGAACCATGGCGCGCTGGAGCGCCGCATACGCCTTCTGGTAGGTGTGGTCGTCGAGCGACAGCTCCTTGACCGCGGTCTCGGCCCGCTCGAACGCCTGTCGGGCGCGTTCGCGGTCGATCTCCTCGGCCCGCTCGGCGACGTCGGCCATGATGACCACCTTTTCGGGAGTCACCTCCGCGAAACCACCGCCCAGCGCGATCTTGAAGGTTTCGCCTCCGACGCGGTAACTCATGACCCCGATGGACAGGATGGTCAGGAAGTATGTGTGCTCGGGAAGCACGCCGAACTCGCCGAGGAACCCCGGGGCAGTGACTTCGTCGACCACTTCCGAGACCATGAGCCGCTCGGGGGTTACCAGTTCGAAATGGATCGTGGATGCCATCGTTTGTTATCCCCTGTCCTCAGACCGCTAGGAGCTTCTTGCCCTTCTCGATCGCTTCCTCGATGGCGCCGACCATGTAGAACGACTGCTCGGGGAGCTCGTCGTGCTTGCCCTCGACGACTTCCTTAAAGGAGCGGATCGTGTCCTCGAGGCGGACGTACTTGCCCGGGATGCCGGTGAACTGCTCGGCGACGAAGAACGGCTGCGACAGGAAGCGCTGGATCTTGCGGGCCCGGGAAACGAGAAGCTTGTCGTCTTCGGAAAGCTCGTCCATGCCCAGGATCGCGATGATGTCCTGGAGATCCTTGTAGCGCTGAAGAACCTTCTGGACCGAACGCGCAACCGCGTAGTGCTCTTCGCCCAGGACCAGCGGCGACAGGATGCGCGAGGTGGAGTCGAGCGGATCGACCGCGGGGTAGATGCCGAGCTCGGAGATCTGCCGGGAAAGAACGGTCGTGGCGTCAAGGTGCGAGAAGGCGGTCGCAGGCGCAGGGTCGGTCAAGTCGTCGGCCGGAACGTAGATGGCCTGCACCGACGTGATCGCGCCCTTGTTGGTCGAGGTGATTCGCTCCTGCAACTGTCCCATCTCGGTCGAGAGCGTCGGCTGGTAACCCACGGCGCTGGGCATG
>JANXPS010000152.1 GCA_025357175.1 Deltaproteobacteria bacterium
GCTGCGCGACGCGTTCGCGCCTCCGGCCACCGCCCCTCGATGAAATTCCGACGCATACTTTCGACGGTTTCCGCCGCGGCCGTCCTGCTGGCGCTTGCTTCCGGCTGCAACAAGGAAAGAAACGCCGTCGAGATCCTGCCGGCCCCGGAAGATGCCCGGAAAACCGTCCGGGTCGCCGCGTCCGACGAAGCCATCATGCTGTTCCGGAAGCTGGCCGGCGAATATTCGACGCGGCGCGGCGTCAATTTCGACATCGTTCAGGCGCAAACGGGCGACATCCCGGGTCTCCTCCGCAACGGGTCGGTCGATCTCGGCATCACGGTGCGCAAGGTCAATCCGGCCGACAAGGCGGTCGACCTCAACTACGTGCCCTTCGCGTGGGACGGGGCCGTTTTCACCGCCGGCTCCGAAGCAGGGGTGAAGGCGCTTTCCGCCGCTCAGGTCGTCCGGATCTACTCGGGAGCGATCACCAACTGGAAGCAGGTCGGCGGGGCCGATCTCGGGATACGCCTGATCGACCGCCCGGCGTACTCGATCATGCGGGTGTCGGCGGAAAGCGTGGCGGGACAGCCGCTAGCCTCGCCGCGGGGCACGCTGGTCATCGAAACGGGCGATGCGGTATTCCACGCGTTCCGGACGATCCCGGGCGGCTTCGCGTGCGTTCCCGTCTCGAGGACCTTGACCGATAAATACCCGATCGTGGCGCTCGAGATCGACGGCAGGGATCCTTCGCTCCCGTCGGGAAAGGCCGCCGGCTACCCGGTCCGCCTGGAGTACGGAATGATGTTCCGCAAGGGTGCGCCTGAGGCGGTCACGGAATTCGCGAACCACCTGGTCTCGGTCGAAGGGATCCATCAGATCACCTCGATGGCGCTGGTTCCCGTCGCGGGCAATATTCCGATGTCCTCCTGCCACTGCAGGGAGACCGAGGGGGGAGTCTCCCCGAAAAGAAAGTCTCCGCTTTCCGGCACGCTCACCATCGGGGTGACGCCCGAAATCGGCGCCATCGCCCAGGAAAAGCGCTACCTGGGCATTTCCCAGGTCATAGCCGAGCAACTGGACGTCGACGCGCGGATCAAGCACTTCATTTCCTACGACGAAGTGGTTCACGCCTTTGTCGAAGGGCGGATCGATGCCGCGTTCGTCGGCAGCCTGGCCTATGCCCGCCTGAAGACCCAGCTCGCGGTGATCCCCGTCGCCCGGCCCGAAGTCCAGGGGGTTTCCTGGTACCGGGGCGTGCTCGTCGTCCGGGCCGACAGCGCCGTCCGGCGCTTCGCCGAGCTACGCGGGAAGCGTTTCGCATACGTCCCCGACACGTCGGCTGGCGAGCTGTTCACCCGGAATCTCGTGATCAGGGCGAACGGGGGTCCGGAATCATCCTATTTCCACGAGGTGATCCGGGCGCGCTCGCATGCCGACGCGATCCGCCTTGTGCTGGACGGAAAAGTCGACGGGGCGGCGGTCAAGGATCTCGTCCTTCACAGGACCGAATCGGCCGACCCTTCCGTTTCCCCCCGGCTCCGCGAAATCGAAACCTCTTCGGCTTCTTTTCCGGAGAACGCGCTGGTCGTTGCACCCTCGATGGGCGAACGGCAGACCCGACGCCTGCGCGACCTGCTGCTGACGATGCATCAAAGCGAGGCGGGCAAAGACGCGCTCAAGGCGCTGGGAGCCGACCGGTTCGTCCTCACTTCCGAAGCCGACTATGCGGGTGTCTTCCTGCTGTCCCGCGACACCGGTTACCCGTTGGCGACGAAATGAAATTTCCCCGGATAGCGGCGTTTCGCCGCAGCATCCTTTTCCGCCTTGTCGCGACATTCGCTCTGCTCCTGGTGATCGCCAGCCTGGCCGGTATCATCCTGATCCGGCACATCGTCAATCGCGACCTCGAAAACGCGTCGCGCCGCGAACTGGTCTCATCGATGGCAAACCTCGCCGGGGACCTCGGCCAGGCGCGCCAGGAGGTCGCCATGTACGCGCAACTCATGGCCGGCAGTTCCGACGCCGTCGGCATCGCCCGCGGGTCGTCGTCGATCGAGATCGCCCTGATCGAGAAAGCCCGTTCCCGGGGAATCGACATCGACGAGATTCGCGAGGGCCGATCTTCCGGAAAGGCCGACGCCGAAATGTTCCGCAGGGCATTTGCGGGGATGCCGACGATCGATTACGTGCTCGCCCCCGGTTCCCCGACCCGTCTGAGCATCGTCGCGGCCGTGCCCGTCGGAACCCCGAAAAACCGGCGGGTCATCACGGCGTCCATGCCGCTCGGGCGGGAATTCCTCCAGCAGGAAAAGGCGCTGCTGTCGGGCGACATATCGATGTTCACCCGTGACGAGCAGGTCGGCACCTCATCGACCTGCTACAGCTGCATGGGGTGCATCCGGGAAGTCCTGCTCGACCGGAACAACTGGCGACTCATCGATGGCGGCAGGCCGCTATATTTCATCTACGATTGCAAGCCGGATCCGCAGGCGGTCGTCGTGTCGCCTGTCCGCACATTCGACGGACGCGTCGTCGCCATCTGTTTCTCCCGGTCCCGCGGCGCGGAAGCGCTGGCGCTCTTCCACACCACGGCCGGCATCGTCGGCGGCACGCTGGTGTTTTCCGCAACGATGGGGATCGCCTTTTTCCTGCTCACCGTGCGTGCGATCCGTCCGCTCAAGAATCTGACCCGGCTGGCGGGGGAGATATCCGACGGCCGATACGGAGAGACGATCCCGATCCGGGGGGAGGGCGAGGTGGGCGAACTGGCCGCCGCTTTCAACCGGATGAGCCTGTCGCTCGAGCAGGCGGGCCGGGAACTATCCGAATGGAACCACACTCTCGAACAGCGGATCGCCGACAAGACCGCCGAGCTCGAGAAATTCCAGCTCGGCATGGTCGAGGTCGAGAAGCTCGCCGCGATGGGGCAGCTGGCCGCCGGCGTGGCGCACGAGCTCAACAACCCGCTGAGCGGAATCATGGGCTACTCCGAACTCGCCCTCGAACTATTTCGCGACAAGCCCAGGGAACGGGTCAGCGGCACCGACATCGATCGGATGATCACCTACTTCGGCCATATCGACGAACTGTCCCAACGCTGCAGGACGATCATTCTCGACATGCTCAAGTTTGCCCGCCAGCACGACCAGGAAGTATCCGACGTCCTCCTGAACGATCTGATCCAGAGAACGCTCGTGTTCGTGGGGAAGCAGCTCAAGCAGGGAAGCGTCGAGATCGATCTCAAGCTCGACGCCGCGCTCCCGGTCATCCGAGGCAACCCGATGCAGTTGCAGCAGGTGTTCACCAACCTGATCCTGAACGCGGCCCAGGCCATGCCCGATGGCGGGTTGCTGACCATCTGCACGAATCGGTCGGGCGATTCGGTCACCGCATCGATCGCCGATACGGGGAAGGGTATCCCGCCCGAGGTCCGGCATCGCATATTCGACCCATTTTTCACGACCAAGCCGGTGGGAGAAGGGACCGGCCTCGGGCTCTCGGTCAGTTACGGCATCGTTCGACGGCACGGCGGCGAAATCCGGGTCGACAGCGAACCCGGCAACGGCGCCACCTTCTCCGTCGTACTTCCGGTGCCGGCGCTCGCCGGAAGTTGAACCGTGCCGGTCACCTGGATAGAACGGGCGGAAGACGTTCTCCTGGACGAGTGGAGGTCGGTCCATGACCGTTCCGGGCTGCGGTCGCCGTTTCTCTCCCCCGCGTTTCTCATGCCTTGGTCCCGCGCGTTCGCTCCGGCTAGCCCGGTCCGGATCGCCCGGTGGGCGCAGGACGACGTAGCGGCGGGCTTCCTCTTCCTGTGCGGCCGGACCGATGGCTTGCCGGGATGGGAACTCATGGGCGGCGACCTGTCCGATATTCTCGATGCGCTTGTCGTGTCGGGGATGGAATCCACGTTCTGGGACGCGATTCTCGACGCGGTGGACGGCTTGCTCCGGGATGGTTCCGTCGCCCTCCAGGCGCTGTCCGCCGATTCGCCGACGCTCGATCTCCTCGCCGCCCGCTGCCCCGCCTTCGGCCTGTCTCTCAATGTCGAGCAGACGGTCATCTCCCCGAGGCTCCCGCTTCCGGGCACGTTCGACGGCTACATCGACGGTCTCGAAAAGAAGGCCCGGCACGAGTTGCGCCGCAAGATGCGGCGAGCCTCGGAAATGCTCCCCGGGATTGGCTTCCGGGTTTGCACAGACCCGGCGGAGGTGGAATCCTCGTTCCCCGCTTTCCTGGAACTTCATCGCAAGAGCCACCCCGACAAGGCCGCTTTCATGACCGAAACGATGGGCGGGTTTTTCCGGGATATCGCTCAAGGGCTGTCGGAGGAAGGGTTGCTGCGGCTCGCGTTCCTGTCCGACCGCGATGGGGATGTCGCCTCGGCACTTCAATTCGTGGGGGGCGACAGGCTTCTTCTCTACAATTCCGGCTTCGACCCGGCAAGGCGCGACGCCAATCCGGGGCTGGTGCTCATCGCGAGGTGCATCGAAGCGGCGATCGGCGACGGGTTCCGCGAATACGATTTTCTCCGGGGAACGGAACGGTACAAGTACGATCTCGGCGGGCGTGACAGCGCCGTATCCAGGGCGACGATTTCCAGGCCCTGACGTGAACCACCTCCTTTTTTCCTACCATAGCTGTCCTTTCGAACCGCCCGGGACGGGTTTTTCGGGCGGAATGAACGTCTTTCTCTCGGGCCTGCTTCCCGCTCTGGCGGGACAGGGCGTATATACCGATGTGCTCACGCGCGGGTTCGGCCGGTCGGTGTCCGTCACGCATCCGTCGCCCGGCGTCCGCGTGTTCCATCTGCCGTGCGCGTGGGAACCGGGAGCGCCGACCCGCGAAGGCGCCCTGCGGGCCCTGCCGCGATTCGTCTCTTCCGCGCGGATTCTCCTGGGGGGACGTTTGCGCGGGTACGGCGCGGTTTCCGCGCATTACTGGATGTCGGGGCTTGCCGCCCGCGAGGTTTGTCAATCCCGGGAAAAAGGGCGGATCCCGCCCGCACCGCTGGCGTTCTCGTTCCATACCGTCGAGGCGAGAAAGATCCGTCTCCCAGGAACGGTTCCCGACGGGCTGGCGTTCACGCGTGTCGCGGCCGAACGGATGCTGGCGGGTTCGGTCGATGCGCTGGTCTGCCTGTCCGGGTACGATCTGGCCGAAACGGTGAGATGGAACCCGGCGGCCGCGCCGCGCGGCGTGGTCATTCCGCCCGGGATCGATGAGCGGTTCCTTCATCCGCCGGGGCGAGAGGCTGCCCGCGGCGCGCTGGGGATTCACCCGACGGGGACGCTTTTCCTGCTGGCCGCAAGGGCTGATTCGGGGAAGAATGTCGAAGCCGCGCTGGGTGCGGTCGGCCGGCTGCGGTCGCGGGGGATCGACGTCTCGATGGTCGTTCTGGGGCAGGAGCGCGAGGGGGGCGGGGATGCATGCGACGGGGTGGTTTTCGCCGGCCCGGTCCCGCATGCCCGGATGCCGGCATATTACGCCGCGGCCGACGCGGTCGTTTGCCCTTCGCTCTATGAATCGTTCGGCCTGGTACCGCTGGAATCGCTTGCCGCCGGCACGCCGATCCTGGCGCCCGAGACGGTTTTCTGGGGATCCCGCGTCGCTGCGTACGGGGGCGGCCTGGCCTACGCGCCTTCGGACCCTTTCTCGCTCGAGCATGCGATGGCCCGACTCGCATCGGACGGCCCGTTGCGGGAGCGGCTGTCGGCCGGATGCGGGCGCCTCGCCGCGCCGTTTACCTGGTCGCGCTGTGCGGCGTCGTGGGCTTCGCTGCTTTCGCGGCTGCCCAGCCACGGTGGTCGGCCAGGAACTCTTCGAGTTCGCGCCGCGCCTCGTCGTCGGTGAGTTGCGTCGGCGGGTGCTTCATATATGAGGCCGCGGGGGCGATCATCGGTCCTGCGATGCCCATGTCGCGTCCCAGGCGGCAGAAGCGGATCGCATCGATCACCACGCCGGCGCTGTTGGGCGAATCGGTAACCGACAACCGCAGCTCGAGCTCGATCGGCAACCCTCCGAATCCCTCGCCCTCGATCCGCAGGAAGCAGAGCTTGTTGTCTTTCTGCCATGGCACGTAATCCGATGGCCCGATGTGTACGTCGTCCGCTTCGATGTCATGACCCAGCACCGAGGTCACTGCCTCGGTCTTCGAGACCTTCTTCGATTCGAGCCGCTCCCGGTTGAGCATGTTGAGGAAGTCGGTGTTTCCGCCGGTGTTGAGCTGGTAGGTTCGACGGACCCGGATTCCGCGCTGGGTGAAAAGGTTGGCCAGCACCCGGTGGACGATCGTCGCTCCCAGCTGCGACTTGATGTCGTCGCCGATCGCCGGGATTCCCTTCTCGCGGAATCTCGCCCCCCATGCCGGGTCTGAAACGATGAAAACCGGCACGCAGTTGACGAGGCTCACTCCCGTCGCGAGGCACGCCTCCGCGAAAAAGCGGACGGCGACTTCGGACCCGACGGGCAGGTAGCAGATCAGGATCTCCGCGCCGGAATCGCGAAGGGCCGCCTCGACGTCGCAGGGCGGGGCATCGGATGGCAGGAAGGTGCGTGCATCGGGGTAATCCCGCATGTGCGGGGCGACGCCGTCGAGAACGGGCGCCATGAGGACGATGGGACCGCCCCCCGGCATCCGGTCCACGAATCGCGGCGTGCAGTTCGGAAGGGAGAAAATCGCCTCCCGGACCGGGATCCCGACCTTGCGGCGGTCGATGTCGAAAGCGGCGACAACCTCGATGTCGCCAGGCAGATATCCCCCGACGTCGCGGTGGATCAGCCCGTCGAAAAAGGAGCCGGCCGGGGCGTCGCCCGACGACCGGTAATGTTCGATCCCCTGCAGCAATGCGCTGGCGCAATTTCCCACACCCGCGATCGCCACCTTGACGCTTCCCATCGGTTTGCTCCTGTCGATTGTCCGTGATGTCGTCTCCGCAGGGGCGCCATTCTAACGCGCCCCGCTTTGTTTGACAAAAAGGATTTGGCCTGTACTAAGATGTCGGCATGCAGATCGAAAAGGGCGTAGACAAGATCGTCAAGACGATTCGGGTCATGGTGTTCGACAAGCCGGGCTACTTCGGCCGTCTCGCGACCGCCATCGGCAACGCCGGAGGCAGCCTCGGCGACATCCGCCTGGTCAATTACGGGCAGGAATACAACACCCGCGACGTAACCGTGTTCGCCAACGACGAGACGCACTTCCAGGTGATTCTCGAAGAGCTGGGCAAAGTCGACGGCGTCATCATTTCCGACATCATCGATCCCGTCCTCGAACTGCACAAGGGCGGCAAAATCTGCGTCAAGTCGCGCATCCCCATCGACAGCATCTCCACGATCCGCAAGATCTACACCCCCGGCGTCGCCAAGGTGTGCCGTCTCATCCAGCGCAAGCCCGAACGGATGTACGACTACACCGCCATCGGCAACACCGTGGCCATCGTGACGAACGGCACCGCCATCCTCGGCCTCGGCGATATCGGGCCGGTCGCAGGCATGCCGGTCATGGAGGGCAAGGCGGCGCTGTTCGACGCCCTGGTAGCGATCAACGGCGTCCCCATCCTGACGGCATCGAAAGACACCGAAGAGATCATTCGAACCATTGCCGCGATCGCCCCCACGTTCGGCGCCATCAAGCTCGAGGACATCAAGGCGCCCGAATGCTTCGAGATCGAGGACAGGCTGAGCGCCATGCTCGACATTCCGGTCATGCACGACGACCAGCACGGCACCGCAGTGGTCGTCCTCGCGGCCCTGCTCAACGCGAGCAAGTACGCCGGCATGCAGGTCAAGAACGACGTCGTGGGCATGGTGGGGCTTGGCGCGGCCGGCATGGGCATCGCCAAGCTGCTGATGGCTTTCGGAGTCCGGAAGATGGTGGGGGCCGACATCAACCCCGAGGCGCAGACAATTTTCGAAAAGGCCGGCGGCAAATCCATGGCGCTGCCCGAGGTGATGCAAGCGGCCGACATCGTCATTTGCACCACCGGCGTGCCCGGGCTCATCAAGCCCGAAAGCATCAAAAAGGGGCAGGTCATCCTGGCGCTGTCGAATCCGAACCCGGAGATCAGCCCCGAAGAGGCCCGGCAGGCCGGCGCCTCGTTCGCCGCAGACGGCCGCGGCGTCAACAACGCCCTCGCCTTCCCCGGCCTTTTCCGGGGAGCGCTCGACGCCCGCGCCCGCAAGATCAACAACAGGATGAAGATCGCCGCCGCACGCACCATCAGCGCCTTTGCCGAGGCGGGCGAACTGGTGCCGTCGATTCTCAACCTCGAGATGCACAAGAAGGTCGCCGAGGCCGTCGAACGCGCCGCATTCGAGTCCGGCGTAGCCCGGGCTCGCGGCGAGGACGTCGAAGAAAGCTAGCCCGTCCCGTATTCCCCGGAAATCGTGTTGTGCATCAAGTCGCGGACGGGCGAATTGCGTCCGGATTCCGGCAACCGGTTTCTAGTCGCGATTTTTCAGTGCGATGATCGCGCCGATCAGTGCAATGGCGATCAGTGCGACGAGCAGGAAGCGAATCTTCGCGGATTCGGCTTTGGCCGGAACGGTCAATTCGGAAATCGGCATCTCGATGATCCGGGTTTCGGGAGGGTTGTCGACCACGGGCCGTTCGTAGGTAAGTTTGATCAGGGCCGATGCCGGTACGACGCCCGCGAGAGGGAATCGCTGGTTGATGACCCGCGTTTCCTTGGGACCGATCCGGTTGTCCTTCAGCACCTCGCGCCCTTCGAGGAACACCTGCTCGGGCTTTTCGAGGGGCCTGCCCGCACCATCGCCGATCAAGCGTTCGAACAGTTCTTCCCTGCGGGACATGGCGTTGCCCCGGGCATCGTAGATCGTCGAGATCAGGCGAATCTTGTGCATCGGCAGGCCGGACGGCGTCTTGTGCCCGACGGTCTCGTTTTTCAAGGTGATGCTCAGGTGCGCCTCGTCGCCTGAATAGGCGAGCGTCGCCTTGAGGGGGATGGCGTGCGCGAGTCTTCCGGGAGAGTGGCCTCCGACCATGCCATGGTCTACCGGGCCTTTCTGTTTCTTCTGGTCGATGAAGCGCGCATCGAACAGCTGGGGAAGATGGCAGTACTGGCAGTGAACCTGTTCGCCCCGGTAGAAGCTCTGTTCCCATTCGCTGACGGTCGTCAGGATGGGCACGCCGTATTCGTTTCGGAACTCGTGGCAGCCTGCGCAGAATTCGGAGGTGATGTGGAGCCGGGAAAACTGCGTCACATGCGCCTTGTTTGCCGGATTTCCCCCCTGGGGACCGAACTTGATGCCGGGGATTGCCCGGTAGCGGGGCCATGGCCCCGTCGAGTTGACGCTTTCGACGGAATGGCAGAAGTCGCAGCCGATACCCTCCTGGCTGAAGATGTCGGCCCTGGGGTCTCCTTTTGCGAGGAGAAAGCGCATCGGATTGTGGCACTGTTCGCACGTAAGCGCCCGGGACGGATTGTCCTGGCGGATGCGGTCGTAAGGTATCTGGAACTCGGCGCTGGTGAACGCGGTCGCGTGCTCGGAGGCGGCCCACGCCTTGTGAATCGCAGGGTGGCACTGGACGCAGACCGATGCCGACTGGAATCCCGGGCTGGTTGCGGAGGCGTCGGAGAGCGGCAGTATGACGAGGGCGGCCAGGGTCAGCATCAACGAGGTCGCGAGGAATCGGGTTCGATTTGTCATGATAGTTTCGGATTCTACAGGATGGATGTTCGTTCGTAAACCGCCCGATGCGTGAATTTGATATCATGCGTGACTGTCGCAGGCCGATCAGATCGCGCGGGAAGGGAATGCCGCATTGCAAACATCGCTGATTCGGGCCGTCCCGCTCGTCGGCCTTGCATACCTCCTTGGTTCCGTTCCGTTCGGCATGCTGGTCGCCAGGCTGTTCGACCGGAACGTCGATCTGCGGACGACCGGGTCCGGCAATATCGGCGCCACCAACGTCGCGCGCACGCTTGGGAAGGGCGCGGGCATCCTGACGCTGCTGCTCGATGCCGGCAAGGGGACCGCCGCCGTCCTGGCGGCATACGCCATCGCGGGAACCGGCGACCCCCTCGTTCCGGCGGCGGCAGGCGGTGCCGCATTTCTCGGCCACCTCTTCCCCGTCTACCTCGGTTTCCGGGGAGGCAAGGGTGTCGCGACCGCGCTCGGAGTCATCCTTGCGGTTTCCCCCCCCGCCGCCGGGATCCTTGTTCTCCTGTTCGCAGCCGTCTTCGCCACGACCCGTTTCGTCTCCCTCGGTTCCCTGGTCGCAGCGGCCGGACTGACTCCCTCGATGCTGCTTCTTGGCGCCCCGGTTCCATGTCTCGCATTGGCTGCCGGCATCAGCGTCATGGTTTTCTGGAGCCACCGGGACAATATCCGGCGCCTGCTTGCCGGTGAGGAGCGTCGGTTCGGACGGTAGACTGCCGACTGCCCAAATAATGGGCAGTTCATGGCGGTCCTTTGGGCAGCTTTCCCCTGCCGGACTTCCGGGTGCCGGTCGGGGAATCGACGCGGATCTCCGAAACTGGTTGAATTGGCGTTGATTATCGAGGGACCGTTCGGAAGGGTAACGCCTTGGTACGTCCTTTGCTCAGGTGATGACATCCGGGAGGTGAAATCCAAATGAAGAAGATCGAAGCGATCATCAAGCCGTTCAAGCTCGACGAGGTCAAGGAATCGCTCAACGATATCGGCGTCCAGGGCATGACGGTCTCCGAGGTCAAGGGATTCGGCCGTCAGAAAGGGCACACCGAGCTTTACCGGGGCGCCGAGTACGTCGTCGATTTCCTCCCCAAGATCAAGCTTGAAATCATCGTTTCCGACGACCTGGTTCCCCAGGTGGTCGAGGCTGTCGAGAAAGCCGCCCGGACCGGGCGGATCGGCGACGGCAAAATCTTTGTGACCAACGTCGAGGAGATCGTCCGCATCCGTACAGGCGAACGGGGCCACGACGCGATCTAGCCAACGGCTATCCCAAAGCAACACACACAATCCACGCCAGGAGGGAAGCATGACCCCGAAGGAAGTATTGGAATTCGTAAAGACCAAGGGCCTCGAAATGGTCGATCTCCGTTTCATGGACTTCATCGGCACGTGGCAGCATTTCGCGGTTCCGGTCGCCGAACTGAGCGAAGACAGCTTCGAGGAAGGATTCGGCTTCGACGGTTCCTCGATCCGCGGCTGGCAGCCGATCCACGCCTCCGACATGCTCGTCATCCCGGAAGCTGCGACGGCCCAGATCGATCCGTTCATCACGCGTCCGACGCTCGTCCTGATCTGCAACATCGTCGACCCGATCACCAAGGAAAACTATTCGCGCGATCCGCGCAACATCGCCAAGAAGGCCGAGGCGTACCTCAAGTCGACCGGCATGGCCGACACGGCGTTCTTCGGACCCGAAGCCGAATTCTTCATCTTTGACGACATCCGCTACGGCAGCAGCTCCAACTCGGGCTTCTACTTCATCGACTCCGAGGAAGGCGCCTGGAACAGCGGCAAGGACGAAGGTCCGAACCTGGGCTACAAGCCGCGTCACAAGGAAGGCTACTTCCCGTGCCCTCCGACCGACTCGCAGCACGACCTCCGCGACGAGATGGTCCGCGTCATGCAGTCGATCGGCCTCAAGATCGAAGCCCAGCACCACGAAGTCGCCACCGCAGGCCAGGCCGAGATCGACCTGCGCTTCGACACGCTGGTCAAGGTCGCCGACGCCATCCAGTGGTACAAGTACATCGTCAAGAACGTCGCCCGCAAATGGGGCAAGACGGCCACCTTCATGCCGAAGCCGCTCTACGGAGACAACGGATCGGGCATGCACACCCACCAGTCGCTCTGGAAGGACGGCAAGCCGCTGTTCGCGGGCGACGGCTACGGCGGCATGTCCCAGATGGCGCTCTGGTACATCGGCGGCATCCTCAAGCACGCCCCGGCGATCTGCGCCTTCTCGAACCCGACGATGAACTCCTACAAGCGGCTCGTCCCGGGCTACGAGGCGCCGGTCAACCTGGCCTACTCCAGCCGCAACCGCTCGGCATCCGTACGCATCCCGATGTATTCCGCCTCGCCCAAGGCCAAGCGGCTCGAGTTCCGTACGCCCGACCCGTCCTGCAACGGTTACCTTTCTTTCGCGGCTCAGCTGATGGCCGGCCTCGACGGCATCCAGAACAAGATCGACCCGGGTCAGCCGCTCGACAAGGACATCTATGCGCTTTCCCCCGAGGAGCTGTCCAAGGTTCCGACCACGCCGGGATCGCTCGAGGAATCGCTCAAGGCGCTCGAGGCCGATCACGAGTTCCTCCTCAAGGGAGACGTGTTCACCCCCGACGTCATCGAGAAATGGATCGAATACAAGATGGAGGCCGAGGTCAACGCGATCAAGCTTCGCCCCCATCCGCACGAGTTCTACCTCTACTTCGACTGCTAGTATTTCAACCGGCGGTTCTCGCCGTCGGCATCGGATCGGACAGCAAGGAAAGGGGGCCCTCAAGGCCCCCTTTCCGCGTCCGGGGCATGGCGAACGATCAACCATTGCGCCGTGACATCTTCACAGCTTCGAGCTTTGCGGTTATTCTTTATGGCATGCGAAAATCAATGCGTTTCCTGCCCATGCTGTTCCCCGTGTTGCTCGCAACGGCGATCGCCGTCGCGTCGGATGATTCCCGGTTTTCCGGGGGGCCTGCCGACGGAGGACCGGTCACGCTCGTCGAGGCTTTGCGGCAGGCGTTGTCGTGCGCCCGCGAGATCGAAGGGGCCGATATCGACGCGGCTGTCGCCCGCCTCGGGATGGCGCGCGCCCGGGCAGGCAACCTGCCCCGGGTAGACGCGGGCGCAGACGTGACTTTCTTGTCCGAGAATCCGGGAGCGATCATCAACGGCCGCACGGTCACCACGGCCGATCGCAACATATTCGGCCTGCGTGTGACCGCCGAGCAGACGCTGTACGACTTCGGCCGCACGTCGGCCCGGATCGGGCAGGCGGATGCCCGGGCCGATTCGTCCTCCGAAATCGCGGAACTGACGCGCGAACGGCAGGCCCTCGAGGTCATCGGCGCCTTCATCTCGGCAAGAAGGGCGGAGGGGTTGCGGGCCGTCGCGGCCGATTCTCTGCGAACGGCGCTAGAACATCGCAAGGTAGCGGGTGATCTTTTCGAACAGGGAAGCGTCGCCAAAAACGACGTGCTGGCCGCGGACGTTTCGGTCGCAAACGCCGAGTCCGCGCTGGTCGCCGCCGAAAACCGGGTCGAACTCGCACGGTCCCGCCTGGCGCTCCGGATGGGGCTTCCCGGGGACAAGGCGGTCATCCCCTCATCCGGCGACATGCCGGTGCCGCTTTCCACGGTTCCGGCCATCGCCGACAGCGTCAAGGCCGCCGCCGCGCAACGGCGCGAGGTCGCCGCGAAACGCGCCGCGTTGAGGGAAGGGGAGGAGAGCGTTCGCGTCGCCGCCTCCGAATTCGGCCCCACGTTCTTCGGCCGCGGCGGTTACCAGTACGACAGCAACGACTTCAATCCCAACCACAACCTGTTTTCGCTGGTGGTGGGGGGACGCGTGAACCTCTTCGCCGGCAACGCCGACGAGGTGTCGCGCAGGCAGGCCATCCGCCTGGTCGGCAAACAGAAGAACGAACTCGCCCTCCTTGCCGACGAGATCGCCCTCGAAGCCAAGTCCGCGCACCTGGCGCTCAACGAGGCCGTCCGGCGCCGGGAGACCGCCGAAAAAGCGGTCGCCGCCGCCTCCGAGAACCTGCGGATCCAGGACGACCGGTACAAGGAGGGGATCGCGATCTCCACCGAGCAGATCGAGGCCCAGGCGCTCCTGACCCGCGCGAATACCGACCTGCAAAACGGCTCACACGACGTATACGAGGCGCGCTACCGCCTCCTCTACGTACGGGGCGAGCTGATGGACTACCTCCTCCCCCTCGTCGCGCAGTAGCCCGCTAAACAGCCCGGCGCATAACCTTGCCCCGGTCCGGGGCCGCCCGATGCCCGGAATTCCTTCGGTGCACGTTAGGGTGCCGTTTACCTGACGGGAAAGGTCGTCGCCGGTGAGCGGACCAGGTCGGCCCGTGACTCCCGGGCTAGCGCCACGCGGGGGCACCCTTCCCGGGGGACGTCTGGCTCGGGCATCCATGCCCTCCCTGCGGCTCCATACCCCTCGCGGCCCCATCCATGGGGCCTAAACCTGCTCGGGGCATAGGCCCCCGTCCAGGGACCCCCGCTTAGTCGTACGCCGGGGAGCTTGAGGCCTCGGTGTGCTAACCCAGAAACGATGCGCTAAGGGGCGATCCTAGTACTGCATACGGTCGTCGTACTCCCCGACCGGCGAAGCATCGCAGGGTGCCCTTTTCCGTGGGCGTGTGCCCCGAGCGTTCTGAGGCGCTATGGATAGCGCCGCGAGCCTGGGCACCCGAGGCGCAGCGAGTGCATGGATGCAGGAGCAAGCCGTCCCACGGAAAGGGGGACCCGAGAAGCGAAGCGGGACGGGCAAACGGCGACGACATTCCAGGTGAACGATCGCCCCCCCCCCGCGTGGCGCTAGCCGGGGAGCATTTGGCCGAAACCCCGGGGCTCCCTCCCTAGCCCGAGATTGGCGGGCATCAGTGCGACGTATCGCGTCGGGATTTGAAAGGCCCTCCCTGGGGTTGCCGGGGAGGGCCTTTTGTCGTCGGGCCGATGCGTCGGGCGGGGTCAGAAGATTTTGCGCATCGTGAAGTCGGCCGTCGTGTCGTTGCCGTTGCGCAGGTCGGCGATGCCGGGTATGCCCGCGGCGAAAGTCGGGGGTGAAACCGTCCAGCCGATGCCGTCGATGCCGTATACGGCTCCCGGGAAACCGCCGGGCAGCGGCATTGTCGCGTAGGCCGGATTCGTCATCATCCCGGCGTTGCCCGACCAGGTCATGGCTCCTTGCGTTGCGGTCGGGAAGAAGCTGTCGACCACCATGCCGCCGTGAGTGACGAACAGCATGACGTTGTCGAGCGTCATGCCGACGGCCGCCGTCCGCATCCGGTTTCGGGAGAAGATCGTGCCGGACGCCGTGGCGCCGGTGCTGCCGGGGCCGACCGGCAACCGCGAAGAGAATGCGGGACCGGCGGTCGTGTTGTCGAAGGTCCGGTTGTCGCAGGTTGTCCGGGTGAAGTTGATCGCGTCGGCGACGGCCATGAAGCCGGCGTTCCCGCCGTTCCATTCCCCGGGAGTGATGGCCTGGAACGAGATGGAATTTCCGCCCGCGTAGTTTCCGAAATGAATCGGTCCGTTCGAGAGGGCGATGCTGTTGTAAAAAAATCCGGTGAACGGATTGACGTGACGGTATCGGATTTCGTAGGGATATTCGTTCGTTTCCCCGGTAATCGCATTATCGAGCGTCTGGTAGAAGTTGACCCACGCGCCGGTGGGGCTGACTTTCGTATTTCCGAAGAAGTCGGTTCCGGCCGGCATGGCGATCGTGCCGGAAGCCAGGAGGGGCGTGTTGGCCCCGCGCACCACGGGCACGCCGCGAACGATGACCGTTTCGACGCCGCGGCCGCGCAGGACGATGTCGTAGTTGCCGGGTTTGAGGAAGGATATAACGAAGGTGTTGTCGGCGCGCACGCCGGTGAACCGCTTGACCGTGTAGACATTGTCGCCCGCGTCGCGCTGTTCGGCCTTTATTACGAACCAGTGTTGCCCGGCTGCGGAGGACACCGTCCCTGTGATCGATCCGGCGTTGTCGAGGTCGAAGTACCGGAGGCGAGGCTTGAGGATGAACTCGGTGGCGCCGTTGCGGGTCACTCTCACGACGTCGTTATTGAGGTTGAAATCGATCGCGAGCCGGAGCGGCGAGGCCTCGGCCACGTGGAACGTTCCCTGGAGCGCGATGCCGTGGAAAGCGTCGGGAATGCGCAGCGGATAGCTGTTCGGGCCCTGGACGACCTCGTTGTTGTAGGGCGCGAGGTAATCGTTGTCTTCGGTGGGGGCGAGCAGGACCCGGATCTGGCGGTAATCGCCGACCGGGAGCGTCTGGCTGAGGACGTTGTCGATCCGCCCGTCGGTCAGATGCGCCAGGTCGACCACCTTGGGGACGGGCAACGGGTATTTCAGCCAGCCGGCTTCGCCTGGCCCGGCCGTGTCGCGTTTGTGGAACCAGACTTCCGTCACGGTGACGAGGACGTTGTCGAACGTCTCTTCGGCTGCCGCCGCATCGGTCAGGCTGACCTGTACGGTGCCGGTCGGTGTGTCGGAAGAACCGCCGCAAGCGGCGATTCCGAGCAGGATGAGGGCGAACGGGAGCAGGTAAAGCAGGCGGTTACGCTTCATCGACGTAAACCTCCGGACGGGGTGGGTTGAATGGCGCTTGGGCCTATCAACCCCGTCCCGGCAGGAAAGTTTCAGCGAGGCGGTATCAACCGGTTTTTTTCGGTTCGAGCAGCAGTTCGAGCGCGAGCAGAATGACCCCAGCCGAGATGGCGATGTCGGCGACGTTGAAAGCGGGCCAGTGGAAGCGACGCCAGTAGACGTCGAGGAAGTCGACGACGTAGCCGAAGCGGACGCGATCGATCAGATTGCCGAAGGCGCCGCCCAGGATCAGGCCGAGCGCAGCACCCGTCGCGCGCTTTGCCGGCATGTAACCGAGATAGCCGACGACGCCCGCGACCGCGATGAGGGTGGCGCCGGCCAGAAGCGGGACGGACCATCGCGGATCCATCCCCGAGAACATGCTGAAGGCGACGCCCGTGTTGCGGACATGGACGATGTTGAAGAGGTTCGGGATCAATGCCTTTCCTTCGAAAAGCCCGAAGCTTCGGACGATCGCGATCTTGCTCCACTGGTCGAGAACCGCGACGGCGACCGCCAGAAGCAGGGGGACGGGCAGCTTGCCCGGATGCAGGGAAAACTTCGGAGCCGGCTCACCCACGGACGGCCTCCGCGCAACGGCCGCACAAGTCGGGCTCGGAAAGGGTGCCCACTTCGGGCAACTGGTTCCAGCAGCGTTCGCACCGGGGCCAGGGCGACTTTTCGACCTTGATCCTCAGTCCGGGATACGTCGCGCTTTCGTAGACTCCATCCCCCTGCGGATCGCCCGATTCGAGCCCCGAAACGATGAGCGTCTCCTTCAACGCGGAGAGGTGGGAGGCGAACAGGTCGGCGAAAGGGCCGGGCGCGACCACGACGCGGGCGTGCTGGTCCTTCCCGATCTCCTTCGATTTGCGGGCCGCTTCGAGCGGTTGGGCGGCTTCGGACTTGAACGCCAGGATCCGCTCCCACGCAGCCGAGATCTCGTCCTCGCCAGGAAGCGGGGCGACTTCGGGAATATCGGTCAGGAAGACGTTCTCCGGTTTTCCCGGGAACGCGGGCAGGAAGCGCCACGCCTCGTCGGCCGTGAATGACAGGATCGGGGCGACCAGCGGAAGAAAGCCGCGGGCGATTTCGAACAGGGCGCTCTGCGCCGAGCGACGGGCCGGATCGTCGAGCTTCGAGCAATAGATGCGGTCCTTGATCGCGTCGAGATAGAACGCGGACAGGTCGCCGACGCAGAAATTGTTGAGAGCCTGGTAGATCGAGTGGAACTCGTAGGTGTCGTAGCAGCGTCGCACTTCGACGGCCAGCTTGCGGAACAGCGCCAGCGCGTAGCGGTCCATCTCTTCCATCTTGTCATGGGGCACGGCGTGGCGTGCCGGCTCGAAGTCGCCGATGTTGGCGAGCAGGTAGCGAACCGTGTTGCGGATCTTCTTGTACGCCTCGGAAAGCTGGTCGACGATCTCTTTCGAAATCCGGATGTCGCCCTCGCGGAAGTCCTGGGCGCTGACCCACAGACGAAGGATCTCGGCGCCGTGCGTCTTGATGATGTCCTGCGGTGCGACCACGTTGTTCTTCGACTTGGACATCTTCTCGCCCTTGCCGTCGACGACGAAGCCGTGCGTGAGCACCGCCTTGTAGGGCGCCACGCCCCGGGTGCCGATGCTGCAGAGGAGCGATGAATGGAACCAGCCGCGATGCTGGTCGGACCCTTCGAGATAGAGGTCGACCGGGACGCCCAACCCCTCCCTGCCCTCGCAGACAGCCGCCCAGGACACGCCGGAATCGAACCAGACGTCGAGAATGTCGGTCTCTTTGACGAATTCTGCGCCCTTGCAGGACGGGCAGACCGTCCCTTCGGGAAGCAGTTCGGAGACCGGCCTGTTGAACCAGGCGTCGGCGCCTTCCTTTTCGAAGAGGTCGGCCACGCGATCGATGAGCTTCCGGTCGAGCAGGTGGCTGTTGCACGCCTCGCAGCGGAACACGGCGATCGGAACGCCCCAGGAGCGTTGGCGGGAGATGCACCAGTCGGGGCGGCCGGCGATCATCCCCTCGATGCGCGTCTGCCCCTTGGCCGGAATCCATTGAACCTGCCCGATGGCGTCGAGCGCCTTCTGGCGAAGCCCCGTCTTGTCCATCGAGACGAACCACTGCGCCGTCGCCCGGAAGATGACCGGGCTTTTGCAGCGCCAGCAGTGCGGGTAGGAGTGGTCGACCGATCCGGCCTGGACGAGCGCGCCGACCTCGGCGAGCTTCTCGACGACTTTCGGATTGGCGTCCCACACGCGAAGCCCCTCGAAGAAAGGGACATCGGCGAGGAAGCGGCCTGCATCGTCGAGCGGCGCGTAGATGTCTAGCCCGTACCGGACGCCGGTCTTGTAGTCGTCCTGGCCGTGGCCGGGGGCGGTGTGGACGCAGCCGGTTCCCGCGTCGAGCGTGACGTAATCGGCGAGCATGATCAGCGAGTCGCGGTCGAGGAACGGGTGGCGGCAGGTCGTCCGCTCGAGGTGGGGGGCCCCGAACGTCGCAAGCTTGACGGCCCCCTCGATTCCGGTTGCCTTGAGGAACGATTCGGCCAGTTCCTCGGCGACGACCATGACGTCGCCGTCCTTTTCGAGCGCCGCGTAGGTGAACTCGGGATGCAGCGCGATGCCCAGGTTCGACGGGATCGTCCAGGGAGTCGTGGTCCAGATGACGAACGAAACCTTTTTCCCGGCGAGTGCGGGGTGGATCGTTTCCGGAGCCCCGTTGAAGGGGAATTTCACGAAGATGGAGGGAGAGGTGTGGTCCGCGTACTCGACTTCGGCCTCGGCCAGCGCCGTACGGCACGACAGGCACCAGTGGACCGGCTTGTACCCCTTGTAGACCGCACCCGCCTCGACGAATTTGCCGAGTTCTCGAAGGGTCGCCGCCTCGTAACCGAAGGTCATCGTCTTGTACGGGTTGTCCCAGTCGCCCAGGACGCCAAGCCGCTTGAATTCGTCGCGCTGGATCGCCACGAACTTCTCGGCGTACTCGCGGCACATCCTCCGCTTCTCGGCCTTGTCGATCCCTTCCTTCTTCCCGCCCAGGTTCTTGTCGACCTGGTGTTCGATCGGAAGCCCGTGGCAGTCCCAGCCGGGGACGTATTCGGCGTGGTGCCCGGTCATCGCCCGGTACTTGACGACGACGTCCTTGAGGATCTTGTTGAGGGCGTGCCCGATGTGGATGTGGCCGTTCGCGTACGGAGGGCCGTCATGGAGCACGAATTTCCGATGCCCCCTGCGGCTTTCGACCAGCTTTCTGTAGACGTCCTCCTTCGCCCATTGCTCGAGAAAAGCGGGCTCGCGCTGCGACAGGTTTCCGCGCATCGGAAAGTCGGTATTGGGAAGGTTGAGCGTGCTCTTGTAATCCATCGTTTATCTCCTACAGCGTCTTGCCCGCCGCGGCGATGAAGGGGGAAAGCGCCTTCATCAGTTCGGCGAACTTCGCGAAGTCGAGCGACTGAGGCCCGTCGGACCATGCCTTCTCGGGCGTGGGATGCACTTCGATCATCAGCCCGTCGGCGCCGGCGGCGACCGAGGCGAGCGCCATCGGCTGGACGTACTGCGCGTGGCCCGTGCCGTGAGAGGGGTCGACGATCACCGGCAGGTGGGTGCGTTCGTGGAAGACGGGCACGGCCGAGATGTCGAGCGTGTTGCGGGTGGCGTCCTCGAATGTGCGGATGCCCCGCTCGCACAGGATCACGTTGCGGCTGCCCTCGGACAGGCAGTATTCGGCGCTCATCAGCGTCTCGTTGATCGTGGTCATCATGCCGCGCTTGAGAAGAATGGGTCGCTTCGACTTGCCCGCTTTCTTGAGCAGCGCGAAATTCTGGACGTTGCGCGCCCCGATCTGGATGATGTCGGCGTAATCGGCAACCAGGTTGACTTCCTCGGTGTTCATGACCTCGGTGACCACCGGCATCTTGGCGGCTTCGCCCGCTTTTCGAAGAATCTTCAGCCCTTTTTCGCCGTGCCCCTGGAAGGCATAGGGGGAGGTGCGCGGCTTGAACGCTCCGCCGCGAAGCACCTGGGCGCCCGCCGCCTTGACGGCGTACGCCGTCTCGATCATCTGCGCCTCGCTCTCGACCGAACAGGGGCCGGCCATCACGAGGAGCTGGGTTCCGCCGATGGTGATGCCGGGGGCGACCTTGATGATGCTGCGCTCGGACTTGATTTCGCGGCTGGCGAGCTTGTACGGCTTCAGGATCGGGACGACCTGCTCGACGCCCGGCATCGGTTCGATCGACTGGAGCACCGCTTTTCCCCGCTCGTCGCCGATGGCGCCGATGACCGTCCGAGTCGTGCCGTGGATCGGGTGGGGGGTGTAGCCCAGTTCCTTGATCCGTGCGATGACGGAGGTGATATCCTTTTTCGACGCTGATGGCGCCATGACGATGATCATGGGGAACTCCTTGCCCGTTTGGGGAATGTTTCCATTATAAGGAGCCCCCCCCTTTATTTCCACTGGCGCGGGCGGTATTCTCGAAAGATACCAAGATGCGAGACATTAAACAGGAGATCCGAAAATGAAGAAAACGATCGCATGCACGCTTGCCCTCGCGGCAACGCTGACCCTTTCGACCGCCTCGTTCGCCGAGCGGGGATTCCGGGGAGGCGGCGCACCGCCGCCCCGCCACGCCGAATTCGGCGAGCCTTACCTGTTCGGCCACATCGGCCTTTTCGAGCCCGAGGGCGACATCAACGACTTCAAGTCGGGCACCAACGCCGACTTCGGGATGGGCGCCCGAGTCAACGAGAACATCGCCATCGAGGCTTCGATCGGCCGGTACGACGCGTCGCTCAGGGGCGATGACGTGACCGTATGGCCTCTGACCTTCGGCGGCCGCCTCATCCTGCCGCAGCCGATCGTGGAACCGTACGTGGGGCTTGGGCTCGGCTTCTACCACGCCAATGTGGACGACAGCCGGCGTGGCCTGCACGACTCCGACACGACGATCGGCGGCTACCTCTCGATCGGGGCCGACGCCTGGCTCAACCCGCGCACCGCGCTCAACATCGAAGGACGCTACCAGATCGCCAACCCGACGATCAACGACCAGAGCGTCGACGTCAGCGGAATGATCATCTCGCTCGGCCTCCGGGTCGGGTTCTGACCCCACCCCGCAAAGCGTTGCCCCGGACCCTCCTGCTCGGGGGGTCCGGCGGCTATGCCCTTCCCGCGGGAACCCTCGGCGATCCGATTGCGGCACCGCGACGCATCCGGACGCCGTACGGCATGTCCAATCCCGTTCATCGATACGACAAGGACGGCTTCGCCTACTTTTTCCTGTCGCGCCACGGGGAACGCGGCTATGAGACGACGGCGCCCTACGTCAACTACCGCGCCAACATCTACGCGGCCAAATCGCTCGGGGTCACCCGCATCATCGCCTGGTCGGGCCCCGGCGCCATTTCGCCGAAATTCCGTCCCGGCGACCTCGTGCTGCCCGACGACCTGATCGATTTCACCAAGAACCGTCCCTCGACCTTTTACGAAGGAAAGGGGATCGGCTTTATCCGGCAGTTCCCGGTCTTCTGCGAATCGATCCGGGCCGCTCTCAAGGGCGCGTGGGGCAAGAGGGGCAAGGCCCAACGGTTGCTCGATGGCGGCGTTTACGCCTGCACCGAGGGGCCGCGGCTCGAGACGCCGGCCGAAATCCGCTTTTACGGCAGGGCGGGGGGGGACCTCGTCGGGATGACGCTGTGCCCCGAGGCGTTTCTCGCGCGGGAACTCGAGATCTGCTATGCCCCCGTCCTTTACGTCACAAACTATGCCGAAGGGGTCAAGGCGCTGGCTTACGAAAAAGGCGCGCTGTTCGAAGGGATGCTGCCCGCGGCGCAGGCGGGTGCCGTCGAGAACGCCAAGAACGCGATTCCCGCGCTGGCGATCGGCGCCGCCCGTTCGCTCGAGGACGCAGGCCGCGAATGCCCGTGCGCGGTCTCGATGGAACGGTACCGCCGCCGCGGCACGATCGGCGAAGATTTCAGGACGTGGGTTTCAAGGCCGCATGGAAAGGAGAGGGGATGAAGTTCACCGAAGACGCCGCCAGGCGCATCTGCCGCGCGATCCTGACCCGCTGGACCGCCAAGGGACTGATCGTCAAGAGGGCGGCCGACGAGGCGCTTCTCGCGAAAATGGTCGGCGAACTGATGAGGGACGTGGCCAAGGAGGATGCGCTCGATCGCGAGGTCGAGGCGCTGCTCGAGAAGCATTCGCGGGAGATCGACACCGAGCAGGCCAACTCCCGCCTCATGTTCCAGAAGATCAAGCAGCGCCTCGCCGACCAGCGCGGCATCGTCCTTTAAGGGGGAACGGGATGATCATCTCCGACGACCGACGCGCCCACTGGGCGCACCTTGTGCTGAACCGCCTAGACGATGACGACATTGCCGATTTCCAGGACACGACCGCCGCGCTTCGCGAAGCCAAGGCGGTTCTCAACGCCTACGCCAAGGCCGGCGACGAAGCCGACGCCGCCGCCCGCGCCAAGATCGCCAACCAGGCTCGCCGCGTTCCCGAAGGCGGCCGCGAATGGGACATCCTCTACCGCAAATACTTCGAAGAGGAAATGACGCGCCGCAACCTGTAGGCGGATAGAGGGGCGCTTGAGTCATTGCTCAGGATATAATCGGGGCATGGTGCGTCCTGAAAGCTGCATCACCCCCACCGGTGAAAGTCCGGTCCGGATAAGCGCCGGAGCGCCCGGAAGCAGGCACC
>JANXPS010000201.1 GCA_025357175.1 Deltaproteobacteria bacterium
TCACCGAGGAAATCTGGCAGTCGCTCCCCGGCCGCCGGGGCAGCATTCTGCGGCAGTCCTATCCGGCCGCAAGCGCCGAGCTCGTCGACTCGAATGTCGAGGACGATATCGCGCACCTGATGGAGGTGATCGGCGCCGTTCGCAACATCCGGGGCGAGCTCAACATATCGCCCGCGACCCGTGCCGAAGTTCGGCTGAAGGGCGCATCCGAGCATCTCGATTTCCTGCTCGCCCACGACGAAATCCTGCTTCGCCTCGCGCGCGCCGGAAAAGTGACCGCCATGGATGAGGACTACATCCCCGTGGGCGACGCGACGGCGGTGGTCGGAGGCATCGAGGTGTGCGTTCCGCTCGCCGGGCTCATCGACTTCGGCAAGGAAGCCGACCGTCTCCGCAAGGAGATCGACAAGACGGAAGGGGAGCTTGCGAAATTGACCGCCCGGCTGGCCAACGAGGCGTTCGTCTCGAAGGCCTCCGCCGACATCGTCGATGCCGAACGGCAGCGCCGCACCGATCTCGACGAAAAACGGGTCAAGTTGACGAAAAACCTCGATCTGGTGTCGCGTTACCTGTCGTGATCGCACGGCTTGACTACGACCGGCTGGTCCGGGACGCGCTGGCCGAAGATGCGCCCTACGGCGATCCGTTCGGCGCTTCGTTCACGGCGCAGGGACGAGCCATTTTCCTTTCGCGCGGCGAGGGCGTTTTTTGCGGAGGGGCGGTCGGCGCCGAGGCGTTCCGGCAGCTGTCTCCCGATCTCGCGGTCCGCTTCGTCGAGGAGGGGAGCCGGATCGGGCGGGACGAACAGGTCGGCGAGGTTTCCGGACCGATGTGGGCGTTGCTGCGCGGCGAACGTGTCGCATTGAACTTCATCCAGCGGATGACCGGCATTTCGACGCTCACCGCACGTTACGTCGAGATCGTGCGCCCCTTCGGCACGCGCATCCTCGACACGCGCAAGACCACACCCCTGCTCCGTGCCCTCGAAAAATACGCCGTCCGCACCGGCGGAGGCGTCAATCACCGAAATTCCCTTTCCGACGGCGTCCTCGTCAAGGAAAACGGCATTCGGGCGGCGGGCGGGATCGTTCCCGCGATCGCAGCGGCGCGCCAGGCGGTTCACCACCTTTGCCGGGTCGAGGTCGAGGTCGAGACGCTGACCGAGGCCGCCGAGGCGGCGGCAGCAGGCGCCGACGGGCTGCTGCTCGACAACATGTCCCCGGAGCGGGTCCGCGAGGCGGTCGTCCGCTACGGCGGACAGATATTCCTCGAGGCCTCGGGCGGCATCACCCTCGACAATCTCGAGGCCTACGCGCGCACCGGAATCCCGAACATCGCCGTCGGCGCACTGACCCACTCCGCGCCCGCGTTCGACATCTCGTTCGAGGTCGTCTCTTGAAAGGGCCTTTCCTGTTCACCGCAGCCGTCGCGGCGCTCGCGTTGTGGTCCGGGCAGGGCGAGTCGGCCGGTTCCGCGGGCCTGGCGCCGGCCCCCGCCCTGTCGTCGTTCAAACTCGTCGACGCCACATCCGCCTCGGTCAACTCCGAGATCGTCTTCCTGTCCGACGTCATGCGGGAGGCGTGTTTCGAACGGTGCGGCGCCTTTCCGGGGGAAGCGCCCGACAACGTGTCGCTGTCCGATGCTCGGAAAAAACTGATCTACAACCTGCTGATCCTGCAGGAGCAGCGCAAGCTGGCGTTGGGCGCCGTCGACAACGCGACGCTTGCCGCAACCGCTTCCGCGGTGCGGGAACGGCTGGCCGGTTGCTCCGATCCGTGCGCGAAACAGATCGGCGATCAGGACGTCCGGGCATTCGTCTCGGATCGCTCGCTCGTGGCCGGTTTCCTCGAAAAGCGCGTTTCGGTCTTCATCGAGGTTCCGGACGAAGAGGTCCAGAGGACGATCACCCGGCGCGCCTCCGTCGAGGGCAAGGATCCCGCCTCGTATTCCGAAGAAGCGGTCCGGGCCGAGCTTCGTCACGACAAATCCGCGCTCGCGGTCACCAACTGGTACTACAAAGCGGCTTCCAATGCCCGCATATTCCTGTCCCCCCTGGAGGAAAGATGACTGCCGGCCTCTATACCCTGACCGTCAAATCCGATTTCGCCGCCGCCCACCGGCTTCGCGAGTACGACGGCAACTGCGAACGGCTGCACGGGCACAACTGGCTCGTCGAAGTCTCGGTCTCGTCCAAAACGCTCGACCCGAACGGCATCGCGGTCGATTTCCGGATCGTCAAGAGCGCGCTGCACGAGGTCCTTGAAAAACTCG
>JANXPS010000202.1 GCA_025357175.1 Deltaproteobacteria bacterium
CGGTCTCTCCTTCCAGATAAGAGCCCTCAGCGCAGACCATTTCTCCGGGCCAGAAGGCAAGGGAGGTGAAGGTGATGCGGTCTTCCTTGTGCGCCTGCTGCACGCCGGCGGTCTTGAGGTTTTCCAAAATCATCTGCGGGAAAGTCTGCTTCGCGCTGTAGTCGGCGCGGTCCTGCTTGAGGGTATCGATCAGCTCGTCGTCTTCATCCACGCCCAGCATGCGGTGCGGACTCAGGCTCTCGACGGTGAAGGGGCCGGCGACGCGCACGCATTTCTTGTTGTCGTAGGGCTTGTCGTAGAGGTACTCGAACTCCGCCTTGGCGGCGATGGAGGCGTCGATATCCTTCTGCCGCGCGATGCGTGCCTGCCACCAGTCGGCGTGAAGTTGTTGAACCGTTCGTGCTGAGCTTGTCGAAGCACGCCCTTCGACAGGCTCAGGGCGAACGGACTCGGGCAGCTCGCGCGGAATCTCCCATTCCTGCCAGGACTTCTTCAGCGCAGCGTTCAGTTGCTCGCGCAGCGGTTCGAGTTTCTTTTGCCACTGCTCCCAGATCACGTCGATCTCGGCATTGTTGGCGATGGACTTCAGCGTGATGTGTGGCACGCGCTCATAGACAAAGCCTTGGCGGATGTTGCCATGGGACGGCTGAGAACTGGGCGCCGTGCGCGTGACCTCGGCCTCCTTCATCTGGCCCTCGCGGGAATCGGCGAGCAGGTAGAAGGGGTAACGTGCGCCCATGATGCGGGCGCGGGCCAGCGCCAGCGCGACGCGGGAAGTGTCGATGGTGATCCAGCGGCGGCCCCATTGTTCCGCGACGGTGGCGGTGGTGCCGGAACCGCAGGTGGGGTCGAGGACGAGATCACCGGGGTCTGATGTCATCAAGATGCATCGCTCGATTACTCGTCGCACTGTTTGAACTACATAGAGCTTGTCATCTCCAAAGCCCCCTGTGCGAGTGTCATCCCAAATATCGGAGCTAGGCTTAAACGAGAAATCGTTGAAATAGCGTATGAAGTTTAGGCTGCGGCCAATGGCCATCAGTCTGTCAGCTAGATCGAGCCTCTTTAGTCCGACCAAATTCGTGCTGAATGTTCGCGCTCCCGGCGAGTACGCTACACCGCGAAATGTATAGCTTTGTAAATCGTTCGTATTGTTCGCCCGAGCGCTTGTGAGTGGGTTTGGTCGATAGACGCGAGCATTGGCGGGCGGCTCAACTGCCCCTTGAATTTCTTCTTGGGATAGCGGACGGCGCGAAGTATCCGGTAACTCAACAAAACGTATGTTTACCTCGGAACGCCAATCTCGTTCTTCGTATGAGCTGCGGAATTTGATTTGACTACGGCATTTACAAAACCAAAGCAGGATGTCGGTTGTGACGTCCAGAAGCCCACTACCTTTTCCTGTCGTTTTGCGAAATACGATTTGCCCGCAAAAATTCTCGTCGCCAAATACCTCATCCATCACCATCCTGACCCGGTGCACATTTTCATCACCGATCTGCACGAAGATCGATCCAGACTCCGTCAGCAGGTCGCGCGCCACCGTTAGCCGGTCGCGCAGATAGGTCAGATACGAGTGGATGCCGTCGCGCCAGGTGTCGCGGAAGGCCTTGACCTGTTCCGGCTCGCGGGTGATATGGTCGGCCTTGCCGTCCTTGACGTCGCGGCTGGTGGTTGACCACTGGAAGTTGCTGTTGAATTTGATGCCGTAGGGCGGATCGAAATAGATGCACTGCACCTTGCCGCGCAGGCCCTCGCGCTCGGCGAGGCTGGCCATGACTTGCAGGCTGTCGCCGAGGATCATGCGGTTGGTCCAGTTCTGGTCGTGCTGGTAGAACTCGGTCTTGTCGACATCCTTGGGAATGCCGTTGAAGTCGGCGAAGAGATCGGCGGTGATCTGGCCCTTCTCGTGCTCGCGTTCCTTCGATTCGCGCAGCAGCTCGTCAATCAGCGCCTTGGGGTGCACCTTCTCCTGGATGTAGAGCGGCGGCGCATGCACGACGAGGTCGGACCAGTCCTGCTCGTCCTTGCCGCGCCAGACCAGTTGCGGGTCGAGGTCGGTATTGCGCGGGTAGCGAATCTGCCTGGTCTGTTGATCGTCCGTGGTCAGCACGGACTGCAACTCGGCGGTCGGAATGTTCTTGCGCTTCTGCTCGTGCTTGAGCGTTTCGACGGTCTTGGGATGTGATGGTTTGGCCATGGTGATCAATCGATACTCAGGCGTCGAGGGCGTCGGGTTTCTTCAGGGCTTTCTTGTCGTCGGCCTGGAGGCGCCGTTCGACTTTCTTCACATCTTCGGCGGGCGGCAGGCTTTCGGGGCGGATGCCGCGTTCGAGCAGTGTCTTGCGCACGGCTTCGTTATTGGTGATGTGTTCTTTGGAGATGGCGGCCTCGCTGCCCATGCGGTGTTGCCGGGCGTTGAAGATGGTGATTTCGGCGGCGAAGTCCTTGGCCTTGAGGATGATGGTCGGAGCGAAATCGGCCAGGGGGCGGTTGTCCGGCACCTGCCATTGGGCTTTCATCGCCTGGGTCGATTTGCCGAATAAGGCCTGGTCGCCCTTGCTGCGGATCAGGGCGAAGTCCTGATTGCCGCCCGCTTGCTCGTAGATGACGGAAGACAATTCCTTTTCGGTCGCCGAGAGCTTTTTGCGGGCCTGGACACGCTCGGCTTCCAGCAGGCGCTGCTCGATCAGCTCGGCGCGCCGGGTCTGCATGGCGAAATAGGTCTGGGCGAAGGCGATTTCCTGCTTCTTCGGGTCGCCGTTCTGGGCGATCAGGTAGCAGGCGTAGCGCGTCAGCATGATGTCGGGAACTTCCTTCTCCGCTCCCTTGGGCATCGTGATCGTTTTGCCGACGTCGGCAAAATGATCGGAGACCGCATGGCCGCTGACTTCGCAGGCGGTCCTGGCCTTGGAAACGACATTGAGAAAGTTGTCCCATTTCGTGTAGCCAAGCAGGTGCTGGATATCGCGCGCCAGCCAGAATTCGACACCGCCGTCCGTGTTCTGCGCATGCGCTTCGAATTGATCCGTCAGCGATACGACGACTTCCGTTTTCACATTACGCTCCCGATCATTTTGTCGAACTCGGCTTCCACCTTCTTGCCGAAGTCGTCCTGCATCTGGAACACGTCGGTGAACTCGGCAAAGGCCCAGCGGCCCATTCCAAACTCGGTGCCAAGGTGGTTCACGCCGGGCACCCAGTAGGTGTCCATGGTGGATTTTTTCTCCACCGCGTCCTCGCGCCGGTAACCCTTGATCTCGACCACGAGGTTGAGCAGATCGTCGGGGCCATGGCCGTCATCCACCCGCACGATGAAGTCGGGCAGGTATTTGCGCATCTCGGAGCCGTAGCGATACGGCACTTCCAGGCCGAGGCCGTGGTTTTTCACATAGGCGCGAACCTTGGGATGCGATTCGGCGACGCGGCAGAATTCGCCTTCCCAGTCGCTGTCGAGCACGACCCAGTTGATGTGGCAAGCGCTGGAACTGGTTTGCCAGCGGTCGGTCTTCGAGGTGTTGAAGCGGACGTGTTTGGTCGAGCCGGTGGGGTTGTAGGCATCGAGCAGCGCCTTGATCGGGCGTTCGTCGAGGAACCTTGCGGTAATCGCCGTGGTGATCTTGTTGCACGCCATGTCGGCCAGCGCCTGATACATGAGCAGTCCGGGATTGGTCTCGCCCTTGCAGGTCAGGCAGGTGTCCAGCCATCGCTTGGTGATGCGCTTGAGCTGGCCGAAGAGGTGAAGCTTGGGCGGTTCGCCGGGGTCGCGCCATTTGGTGTAGAGCAATCGCTGGGTCAGATTGAACAGCACGGTCGATGGACGAATATCGTCCAGGTGCTTGACGTCGAAGTCTTCCGACTTTCCGATCAACCCGGCATTGACGGTGATGGTTGGCCCGACCAGGCCGGGGTTGAGTTCCAGAACGGACTCGGCGCTGAATTTGGCATCGAGCCGTTCTTCCGGCAACTCGACGCGATAGCCTTCAACGCGGGGAAAGATGATTTCCAGCGCATCGCGCTCCGGGCGTATGGCCTTGACCTGCACTGTCTCGCGCGGCGGCTGTGGTGGCGCGATGACCGGCTTGGCGGTAAAGTCGAAGGGAATGCCGAAGACGTCGGCGTATTCGACGTTGAACAGCCCTTCTTCGTTCAACTCGTAGGACTGGCGGCGCAG
>JANXPS010000216.1 GCA_025357175.1 Deltaproteobacteria bacterium
GATCTAGCGTGTCTTGTCCTTGTCTACGATGTATTCGCGGACGCGGGCGGTGTTGATGAGAATTTCGACCGCCGGAACGCGCCCGAGGCCGTCGGCTTTCGGGACGAGCCGCTGCGAGATGACCGCCTTGAGCACCGCGCCGAGCTGAAGCCGGATCTGCTTTTGCTGGAAGGGCGGGAATGCGGAGACCACGCGGTGGATCGTCTCGCCCGCGTCGAGCGTGTGAAGCGTGGAGAAGACGAGGTGCCCGGTCTCGGCGGCGGTCAGCGCGGTTTCGATCGTCTCGAGATCGCGCATTTCGCCGACCAGGATGACGTCGGGATCCTGGCGCAGCGCAGCCTTGAGCGACGCCGCGTAGGACATCGTGTCGACGCCGAGCTCGCGCTGATTGATGATCGACTTGCTGTCGCGCAGCAAGAACTCGATCGGGTCCTCGATGGTCATGATATGGCAGGAACGGTTCTGGTTGATGTACTCGACCATCGACGCGAGCGTGGTCGACTTGCCCGAGCCCGTGGTGCCGGTGCACAGGATGAGGCCCCGGTTTTCGAGGGCGATCTTTTCCATCACCTTGGGCAGGTACAGCTCTTCGAACGTCTTGACGCCGGTGGGAATGAGCCGCATGACAAGGCCGACCGACCCCCGCTGCCGGAACACGTTGACGCGGAAACGGCCGAGCCCTGGGACGCTGTAGGCGCAGTCGATCTCGAACTGGTTCTCGAACCGTTCGCGCTGTGTCGGTGCGAGGACCAGCGCCAACATCGCTTCGACGTGCTTGGGGCTGAGCGGTTCGGGCGTCTTGAGCGGCACAAGCTTGCCGTTGATGCGAAGGGTTGGCGGGCGCCCGACCTTGATGTGGACGTCGGATGCGCCGTATTTCGCCGCAGCGCTGAGGATTTCGTTCAGTTCCAAAGTGGTCAGGCCTTCTCGTCGGTGGTAGCGGCGGGGCCGATGCCGGCGGCGGCCATGATCTTTCGGCACAGCTCGTCGGTCATTTCGGGATGTTCCCTGAGGAATATGCGCGCATTTTCGCGCCCCTGGCCCACCCGTTCGCCGTTGACAGAGTACCATGCGCCGCTTTTCTCGACGAACCCCTTCTCGACGCCGATATCGAGGATATCGCCCTCGCGCGAGATGCCCTCGCCGTAGAGGATGTCGAACTCGGCCTCTCGGAACGGCGGCGCCAGCTTGTTCTTGACCACCTTGACGCGGGTGCGGCCGCCGATGACCTCGTCGTCTTTCTTGATCTGGGCGATGCGCCGGATGTCCATCCGGACGGTGGCGTAGAACTTAAGCGCGTTGCCGCCGGTGGTGGTCTCGGGATTGCCGAACATGACGCCGATCTTCATGCGGATCTGGTTGATGAAGATGACCGAGGTCATGGACTTGGAGATGGTGCCGGTGAGCTTTCGGAGCGCCTGCGACATGAGGCGGGCCTGCAACCCCATGTGGGAGTCGCCCATCTCGCCCTCGATCTCGGCCTTGGGGACGAGCGCCGCGACGGAGTCGACGATCAGGACGTCGACGGCGCCGCTGCGGACCAGCATGTCGGCGATCTCGAGCGCCTGCTCGCCGTTGTCGGGCTGGGAGATGAGCAGGTCTTCGGTGCTGAGGCCGAGCTTGCGGGCATAGGAGAGGTCGAGCGCGTGCTCGGCGTCGACGAAGGCGACCACGCCACCCAGCTTCTGGGCCTGCGCCGCGATGTGGAGGGCGAGGGTTGTCTTGCCCGACGATTCGGGCCCGTAGATCTCGATGACGCGGCCGCGCGGGACGCCGCCGGTTCCCAGCGCGATGTCGAGCGAGATGGCGCCGGTCGGGATGACCTGGACGTCCTTGACCGGTTCGTCACTGCCGAGGCGCATGATCGCGCCCTTGCCGTAGTTTTTTTCGATCGCGGAAAGCGCCATGTCGAGCGCCTTGCGGCGGTTGGGATCGATTGCCATTGCTGTCTTCTCCTTGTTTATCTGATGACTCGATAGGTGGAACCCGACGGGGAAAGCCGGCTTTCGTACAGCAGTACGGACGTCACGGGGACGGTGCCGAACCGACGCCCCGCGAGGGCTCTCATCGCGGCGTCGCCCCATCCGGGAGGCGTCGCGCCATGGATGCGGCCGATCGTGACGTGCGGGTGAAACGGTTTCGCATCGCGCGGTACGCCCGCCGCGGAAAGAGCGGACTCGATATTGTCTTGCAATGCCCTGGCCAATTCAAGGGGTTCCCTGAAGCCCACCCAGAGAACCCGCGGCGCGCGCGCCGACGGGAAAGCGCCCCCACCCTCAGTCTCCAGGTCGAATGTCGCAAACGGGGAGACAGCCGTTTGAAGGGCGTCGCCGACCCCGGGCACTCGCACCGGGGGAATGTCGCCCAGGAACTTGACCGTGACATGCAGGTTCGCGGCGGGAATCCACGAAACCGGAGACGGAGTCGCCCGCAGGCCGTCGATCGCCGACGAGATGCGGTCGCGGACATCGTCCGGCAAGCCGATCGCGACGAACAGCCTCACGAGGCTCGACCGAGCAGGTCGACCAGCAACCGGAGCGACCGGATGACCGCCTCCTCGCGGACCTGCCGCCGGTCGCCGGGGAGGAGCAGGCGGTACGGGATGCGGACAGAGTCCTGCGCACTTTCCCGACCGGGCACCTCCGGGGAGGCGGGAAACCGGCCTGCGACCGGGGCCATGCAAACGGCCACCCAGACGGTGCCCACCGGTTTTTCGGGCGTTCCGCCCCCGGGTCCGGCGATTCCCGTGATTCCCACGCCGACATCCGCCCCGAACCGCCGCCTCGCACCCTCGGCCATGGCCAGCGCCACGGCTGCGCTGACCGCCCCTTGGGAAGCGATCAGCGTCTCGGGAACGTCGAGCAGCGCCGTCTTCGCCTCGTTCTGGTAGGCCACCACGCCGCCTAGAAAGTAGTCGGAACTTCCCGCGACGGATGTGATCGCGGCGGAGAAAAGGCCGCCGGTGCAGGACTCGCCCACGGCGAGCCGACCCCGAAGGGCGCGCAACCGGCCCCCCAGTGTTTCGGCCAGATCGCGAGTTTCTTCCCCCAGGATGTCCCGTCCGCCGGAAAAGGATTGACTTGCCAACAGCCCACCGTAGAATAGAAAGTTATGGTTAATAATACCTTTTTTGCATTCCGGACAGCGTAACTTTATGACCGCCTCACCCGAAGGGTCCCACCTGTTCAAGGTTTCGGTCGCCCTCGCCGAACTCGCGAAAGGACTCAAGGGGGTTGCGTTCTATCCCTCCGGGCACCCCTCGCTCCTCCAGCTCGTGAACCGCATCGCATCGCTTTTCGAAGGGATTCCTCTTCCCGCGAACGGCCTCGAGGTCGTCGTCACCAAAAACAGCCTGAGTTGCGACAACGTGCCCATCCCGAACCCCAACAAGGCGCTCGTCGATTTCAACCGCGATCTTTACCTTCGGCGGGTCAGCAAGCTCTATTTCCTTCCGGGGATGAGAGAAAGCGAACTGTTCGCCTTCCTGGCCCTCCTGGTTCGCGATCCCCAGGCGATCGAGGATGAAGGCGGGCTTGAAAGCATATTGCCCCGCGAGAATATCGCACACATCTGGGTCAACAAGGTCGACTATGAAGGCATGACCGACCTGCTCAAGAAGGAGGCGGGCGGAGACGATACCAGCGAGGAAAGCGCCCGCGCCCGCTCGATCATCAATTCGCTGTTCGCGGCCGATGGCATCGAACCCGAACAGGCGACCATCGACAGCCTGCTTGACCAGCTCGCGCGTGAGACGAGCCCCTCGGGTTATCGGACGCTCATCGTCCAGCTGTCGAAGATGCTGTCCGAGGAACGCTCGGGGCGAAAGGTCGAATACACCACGCGCGCCTTCAGTCTCTTCCTGCGCCATGTCGCCCAGCCTCCCGGCGGAAGCACCGAGATTTCCGAGCTGGCGGGCCGCGGCATCAAGGAAATGGCCACGGACGAGATGGTGTCCCATTACCTGTTCGCCCTGCGCGACAAGTCCAGAGGGGATCGCCAGGAAGCCGAAGGGATCCTCGCGCTCCTCCAGGAACGTGCGGTGCGGCCCTTGCTCGACGCGCTCTCGACCGAGGGCGACCTGCTCGTGCGCAAGACCATCGTCGAGATCGTCGCGAAGATCGGCCGGCCCGCGATCCCCGTCATCCTAGAAAACCTGACCGACTCCCAGTGGTACATCGTCCGCAACATGGTCACCATCCTGGCCGGGATGGGAATGCCCGACCTCGCCCCGCACGTCGCAGGCACCCTTTCGCACCCCGACATCCGGGTCAAGAAGGAAGCCATCAAGGCGCTCTCGCGGCTCGAGCACCCCTTCGCCGTATCCGCGCTCGGGGAGTTGTGCTTCCATGCCGAGGAATCGGTGGCGCTGACCGCGGTCGCCGCGCTGGCGAGCAAGAGAGAACCCGAATCCGTGCTGGCGCTCTATCGCCGGGCGGTCCGCAAGAGCATGTTCTACCCCGACTACCGCTTCTCGCACGAGGCCATCGATTCGCTCCGCTCCGTAGGGACCGACGAGGCGGTGACCGCGCTCGACGAAATAATCCGGATGAAGGTGCTCTGGCAGTCGAGACGTTTCCGCGAGATGAAGATGCACGCGCTTCGCGCAATCGGCAAGATCGGCAACGACCGCGCGAAAGAGATGCTGCGCCGATACCTGACGGACGAGCACGAGGCGCTTCGACTCGAGGCGAAACGGTTGCTGCGCCGCTTCGAGCCTTAGTGCCCCATTCCATAAATACGGCCGCATTCGATCGTCGCTGCATCCGCACCGGCTTCGTTGCTCTCACTCGCCGTATTGCCCGATACGCCTCGGTCGAGCGCCTTGCCGGATGCGGCGCATCGACGCTCTCGGTGCATACCGAAAAGAAAAATGTCGCCATATTCATGAAATGGGGCACTTAGCCTCATGGCGACCGCCATGGACCGGAAGAACCAGGAACAGGCCGTCGCCGGGATCATCAAGGCGATGGGCGTCTCCCTGAAGAACAGGGGGCTCTACCCTTCCGCCCACCCGCTGGTTCGCAAGCCGGTCGAGCAGTGCCTCGACCTCATCCTCCCCTTTTTCGACGCATCCAACGAACTCGCCCTGGTCGTATCCGACGACACGTTTGTCCTCGAAGGGGTGCCCGTCTTCTCCATCACCTCTTCGCTCGAGTTCTTCATGAACCGGCTGGCCCGGATCGGCGTCCCCGCCCTAATCTTCGAAAGGGGCCTCGCCCTCGAGGACATCGACCTGTTCATCCGATTCCTCCACGAAACCAAGGCCGAGGGGCTCTCCCCGGAAGAGATCAGGGAACGGTTGCTGGCGGCCGGCGTCAAGCGCATCCGGGTCAAGAA
The DNA here is from genome assembly GCA_025357175.1 of Deltaproteobacteria bacterium. GTDB lineage: Bacteria > Desulfobacterota > Deferrimicrobia > Deferrimicrobiales > Deferrimicrobiaceae > JANXPS01. The sequence continues at coordinate 5,338 of JANXPS010000216.1, forward strand.
AGCCGATCCGGAAAGCGACGACGACCACGCCGTCGCCCGCTCGATCTACGCCAACGCCGTATCGGTCGTTTCGTCGGTGCTCCAGGAAATCCAATCCGGGCGCATCCCTTCAGGAGCCGACACCGTTCGCGTGGTCACCGACATGGGCGGCATGCTGACGCGCAACCGGGACGCGCTCCTCGCGCTCACCCTGATAAAAAATTTCGACGAATACACATTCAACCACTCCGTCAACGTCGCGGTGCTCGCGCTTACGCTGGCGGGCGAGCTCGAGATCGGCGATGAAGCGATGGTCGAGGTGGGCGTGGCGGGTTTGCTGCACGATGTGGGCAAGACGCAGCTCGCGCTCGACCTCATACGGAAACCGGGGTCGCTGAGCGCCGACGAATTCGAAGAGATCAAGAAGCACCCCGAGGAGGGCTTCCTCCTCGCCGGGAAAATGTCGGACATTCCGAACAGCGCCGCATACATGATCCGCGAGCACCACATGCGCCACGACCGGTCGGGCTACCCCAAGACCGAGCCCGGCTACCGGCTGCACCAGCACACAGGGATCATTTCGGTAGCCGACTGCTACGACGCCCTGACCACCCTGCGATGCTATCAGCCTCCGCGCACGCCTTCCGGCGCGCTCCAGTTGATGGAGGCCGAAGCCGGAAAGTCGCTGAACCCGCAGGTTGTCGCACAGTTGCGGAAAGCGTTGGGAGAATACCCCGTCGGCACGATGGTGCGGCTCAACACGATGGAAGTGGGGGTCGTCACGGCGACGGCCGAGGGCGCAAAGGCGCCGCGCCAGGTGGCCGTGCTGTTCGAACGGGACGGGAAACCGATGCTGCGGCCCGAGGAGGTCGATATCGACATGGGTGAGGGGGGCGCGGGCGCCGGACGGAGGGTGGTGTCCGCGGTCAATCCGCTCCTGTTTCCATACGCGGCCGCCGGGACCTACCTCAACGCAGCCGCCGGCTAGCCGGAACCTCCCGACCGGATCAGGGGTGGGACACGCCTGCGCTCCATTCCCCCAGCGCCCGGGCGGCAGCGGCCCGAACCGTGTCGTTTGCGGCAACGACATTCTGCAACAGCAATTCCCACGGCGCCTCGGCCGTGCGGGCGTAGGCGATAATCGCCTTCCCTTTTACCTGGGGATCCGGGTCGGACAGGAATCGCTCGACCACCGGCGCCAGCTCCCTGCGGCGGGACGTCCCGAGTGTTTCAATCAGGTTTCCGAGCACCACGCCCTTTTCCTTCGGCAACCGATCGACGATCGCCTTCAGGACGGGAACGGTCGCGTGACCCGCCATTTCACGCGCGGCGACCGCACGGACCTCGGCATCCGGATCCGCCAGTGCGGCCAGAAGCAGCCCGACCCCCTCGTGCCCGCCGAAGAGCCCCGCGGAAAATACGACGCGGATTCGCTCCTCGATCGTCCCGGTGCGAAGTTCCTGCAGGAAACCATCAGCCGAACGACGCGCGTGCACGGCGTCGAAAGCCCCCGAGGCCGCCTCGCGTACCTCGGGCGATGCGTCGGCCATCATCTTCCGCAGCGCTTCCTCGATCCGTTCGACCTGCTCCATCCCTCACCTCTCCCGACGGGTCGTCCCGAATGATCCAGTACTAGAGATACAGAACCGGCGCCCCGGCGTCAATCCGGACGACGGGTCCCAACGCCAAAAGTGGGACGCTCCCGGCTCGCGCTCGATGCGTCCAGCATCGGCAGCGAGGTCAGGATGGCCGAGCGTGATCCGGGAACGCCATGGCAGCGCCCGCGTGAACGACGCCGCAACTCCCGGATGTCATCGCAGAAAGGAGCGGCGGGTTGACGGGGGCGGCGGCCGGCACGTACACTCTCCCACCGGAGGATTGACCATTTGGGCGAGAAAAAGGGACGGCTTATCGCATTCGATTACGGCAGCAAGAGGATGGGCGTGGCGGTTTCCGACCCCCTCGGCATCTCGGCGCAG
>JANXPS010000027.1 GCA_025357175.1 Deltaproteobacteria bacterium
ATCAAGCGCTAACAATACTGTTCCTTGAGTACGAGCCAAACGAAGCGATCATCGAAAAAGTCTTTCTCGCCAAAAATCCCTCATCCGCCCTGAAGTTGGGGCAGGCAAGAGGAGTCGCCATTGTAACCTGCAAAATACATGGTCTTTTGGTCCGGGAATATAGCGCAAAAGAAATCAAGTCTTCCGCCACTGGTTACGGTGCCGCTACCAAGGAACAGGTAGGGGGCATGGTCGGAAAACTTCTCGGGATACGGGATAAAATCCCGACGGATGCATCCGATGCACTTGCCATGGCTTTTTGCGGCGCAACCACACAAATATATACTCCGTGATATCATGACTTCCAAATGATAAACCACCTAAGCGGCACAATTTTCGAACATGGAAAAGATTATGTCGTGATCGAATGCGGTGGAATCGGCTTCAAGATCTCGGTTACCGCTTCGACCCTGAAGGGACTCCCGATCGGGAACAATTCTGCGACGATCCTGACGCATCTTCAATTAAGGGATGGGGGCAGCGACCTTTTCGGTTTTTCTTCTGAACAAGAACGGGAAATATTTTATGCTTTGACCGGCGTAGCGGGTGTGGGTCCGAAATCGGGAATGTCTGTCCTCTCCGTTTTGGGTGAGAACGGCGTGATTACGGGCGCCTTGCGGGGAGACGCTAAACTGTTCGCCTCCGTGCCTGGAATCGGGAAAAAACTGGCCCAACGAATGGTTTCCGAATTGCCCGATCGCCTCAAGAAACTAAACCAGGAAGGTGATGAAGGCGCCGGGAAAGTTACGCCAACATCATCCGGTGTGACGGAAGCGATCGAGGCGCTCGTTTCTCTTGGTTTTTCAAGGGTAGATGCGCATAATGCAATCATTCACGTCAGCAAGGCGAATGTCGAAAATAATGAGACCGAAAAATTGATCAAGGACGGGTTGGCGCACATTTACGCGAATACCCGATCGGCAACTCGCTAGCCACCATCCCCAATTATTTCAGTTCCTTACGGACGGGAAGGGTAACTTGGAAGAGCGCATTCTTGATCCCGTTGATCATGGGGAAGAGGAAGTTTCAGAACACAACTTGCGCCCCCAGCATCTCCCCGAGTTCATCGGACAGGAACGCATTGTTTCAAATCTGAAGACCTTCATTGCAGCGGCCAGAAATAGGGGGGAAGCCCTCGATCATGTGCTGCTGTCAGGCCCCCCCGGTCTGGGAAAAACCACCCTCGCCAACATTGTCGCCAACGAAATGGGAGTTGTGATCCGGACCACTTCAGGTCCCGCGATCGAAAGGAAAGGGGATATTGCCGCCCTTTTGACCGCCATTGAACCCGGGGGCGTCCTGTTCATAGACGAGATTCATCGGTTGAGCCGGGTTGTCGAGGAACTTCTTTATACCGCAATGGAAGATTACGCGCTCGATATCATTCTCGGACAGGGCCCATCGGCCAAATCGATACGGTTGGCGCTCCCCCGTTTTACGCTTATCGGGGCCACCACTAGAACCGGACTTCTGACTTCACCTTTGAGGGATCGGTTCGGCGTATCATTCCGACTTGAATATTACCAGCCCGAAGAACTTGTCAAAGTCGTTCTTCGCAGCGCCCATGTTCTTTCGATCCCTGTGGACGATGACGGCGCTCTCGAAATTGCCCGTCGTTCGCGTGGAACCCCGAGAATTGCAAACAGGTTGCTGAGGAGAGTCAGAGACTTCGCCCAAATCAAGGGCGACGGGATCATCGATAAAAATATCGCCGACCAGGCCCTCGGCCAGTTGGAGGTTGATCGCCAAGGTCTCGATGTCATGGACCGGAAAATCCTGGGCGTTATTCTCGAAAAATTCCAGGGAGGTCCTGTCGGGATCGAGACCATCTCTGCTGCTGTCAGTGAAGAACGGGATACGATCGAAGATGTATACGAGCCGTTTCTGATGCAACTCGGGTATCTTCAGCGGACATCCAGGGGACGGGTTGCGACTGCCGCTGCTTGGCGACACATGGGGCTTGCCCCTCCTGTCACCATGACACAGGAATCATTGCTATGACTATTACGCGTTTATTCAGTTGGGTATTCCTCCTTTCTGTATTATTCGGATTCATAATTGTTCCCTCTGGTACCGAATTAGCTTATGCTTCTACGAAACCGCCCACTGTAACGGAAATCCACGGACAGATAAGGTCTGGTGAGGCCCAAGTATATTTTACTTTGAAGGACGCATTTTCACCGGAAATGGTGGAGGCACTTAAAAGCGGCATCGAAATATCATTTAAAACCGTCATCAAGATTGAAAAAGTCAGACACGGTTGGGTCAATGAAAGCATGGGAGATGCGGAAATTACGCGATCTGTACGCTTCGACGCGCTTTCAAGAATCTACAGATTGGTCAGGGCAGGGAAGGAAGAATTAATCACGGACATATTTGAAGCGTTGGCTGGAATGACAAATTATGAGGTGAAAATTCCTGTTTACCCCGATCCGGTGCGAGGAAATTCATACCGGGTGCGGGTTCGCACGAAGATCGATCGGGTCGGTCTCACCGAACCATTGCGATCCATCATATTTTTCTCATCCTTCTGGGACGTCGAAACCGAATGGGCCCGGGGATACCTCGCATTACAATGAATTCGAACCAACAGGTCGGCGGTTCCGATATCTCTCCCGAAAATGCTCCGCCCAAGCAGCATCGAGAACGAATCGCGATCGCGATTGTTGCCGCCATCGTTCTCGGCCTGACCCTGCTTGAAGCCAATCTGGCAACCATCGGAAGCTCGGTCGGATACTCCGGCAACATCGTCATATTTGCGCTTATCAACATCAACGTCATCCTCATTGTCCTGTTGATATTTCTTGTGACCAGGAATGTGTTCAAATTGATCCTGGACAGAAAAAGAAACATACTCGGCGCCAAAATCAGGTCCCGTCTCGTAATAATGTTCACCGCCTTTTCATTGATTCCCACCATTCTGCTTTTCATTGCCGCCGCAAGCATTACAACGACAAATATTCGAAGTTGGATCGGAGGACGGGTCGGGGTCGCCCTGACCGATGCGTTGGAGATTGCCAGGAAAGATCTGGACGCCGATGCCAAGTCCATGGCGGAATTCGCCAGTTATATCTCTCCCAAAATTTCCCCGGATAAGATCTATAAACCCGGCGTAGATTCTTTTTCTGATTTGCTTGTCGGGCAGGATAACTTGACCACTCTTCTTGTTATGGATGGCGGGACCACCCTTGCACGTGCTGGGGACGCAGGGGCAAAAGTAACGCCGGAAATCGCTTCGTGGTTGAGGGGAGGGGGAGGACCCAAATCGGCGGGAAACGTGGTTACCTTGATCGGTGATTCTTATGCGGCGGGCGCGGTCATGCTTCCCGGTGGGCATATCCTCGTCGCCGTAAAATCGATTTTGCCGGAACAGGCACGTCGAACCCGATCGATCAAGGAGGCCTACGACGAATATCATCAGGTCCGACTGCTGGATGATCCGATTCGCGCCAGTTACATCGCGGTCCTGATTCTGATCACATTGTTGATCATATTCGCTGCCTCCTGGATGGGCATTTATCTTGCCCGCCAGATCACCGTTCCGATTCAGCTGATGGCCGAGGGAACGCTTCGGGTCGCGGGAGGCGACCTCGATGTCCGTCTCGAGTATCAATCCGACGACGAATTCGGTTATCTCGTAGAGTCATTCAATCGGATGACCGGAGATTTGAAAGGGATGAAAGCAAATCTCGAGGAGGCCAACAGTTCGCTTTCCACTACATACGAGGAATTGGAGAGACGAACAAAGTTCATCGAAACGATACTGACAAATATTTCGACGGCCGTCGTTGTTCTCGACCGGCACGGACGCATTGCGATGATCAACCGGATCGCCGAACAAATGCTCGGGGTTTCCAGTGGGTTCGCGATCGGAAAACTTTACCGCGACGCTCTACTCGAGGAACACTACGAAACTGTCCGAATCCTGTCACGCGAAATCGGGGCGTCCGGAAATCAGCAGGTCGAACGCCAGGTCGAGTTGCCCGTCGGCGGGAAAAACATATCGGTCCGCGTCAGTCTGACTGCGCTCAAGGACGAGGTCGGGGGGTACCTGGGGCTTGTTGTTGCATTCGATGATTTGTCCCAGGCGATGAAGTTGCAAAAAGTCCTGGCATGGCGGGAAATCGCCAGACGCATTGCGCACGAGATTCGGAATCCTCTAACGCCGATCCAACTGTCGGCAGAACGACTTCAACGCAAATTCGGAGCCGATCATATCGATGATCCCGCCTTTGATGACTGTACGCAAACGATTCTGTCCGAGGTCGGCACCCTCAAACTTCTCATGGATGAATTCACCCGGTTTGCCCGAATGCCTTCGCCAACATTAACCGAGGGAGACCTCGGTGAAGTGCTTCGAAACACGGTTGAAATCTTCAAATCGAAATATCCGGGGATTCGTTGCGATGCTGTTTCGGAAAATGTTTCCGACATCCTTTTCGACGCTTTCCAGATGCGACGGGCGTTGACCAATCTGCTTGAAAACGCGGCCGCCGCGCTTCGGGGAACCGGCAACTTAACGGTGAAATGTGTCCGAAATCCCGACCTGGATTGGGTTCGGCTTTCGGTAGCCGACGACGGCCCCGGTGTAAAGGAGGAAGACCGGGGGCATCTTTTCGAACCCTACTTCTCCCGGAAAGAAGGCGGAACGGGACTGGGTCTGGCAATCGTCAGCGCGATCGCGAGCGACCATGGCGGGACCGTAAGCGTCCGAAACAATCTCCCAAAGGGGGCATTGTTTGAGATGGAATTTCCCGGCCACCCGAAGGGGTGACAGTTCAGGTGAAAAATAGCTTGAAACATCAGCCAAAGAGTCTAGGAAAATACACGATAATTCGGAAAATCGCTTCGGGCGGCATGGCCGAGGTTTACCTCTGCAGACTCGAAGCAGACCACGGATTTTCAAAAAAAATGGCGATCAAGGTTATCCACCCCGATCATTCCGGGAAAGGGACTTTTCTCGATTTATTCATTCGGGAGGCCAGGTTGGCTTCCTCGCTTTCCCACCCTAATGTCGTTTCGGTGTTCGATTTCGGACAAGCAGCAGGCGGTTATTTCCTGGTCATGGAGTTTGTGGACGGGTACTCGCTTTCGAACGTGATATCACGTATGCGGGATGAAACGGTACAGATTCCATTGTCGGTATGGAGATACTGGATGGAAAACTTCCTGGCGGGACTTGGATACCTCCACGCCCGTGGGATCGTTCATCGGGATGTAAGCCCGGCGAATATCCTCGTTACGAAGGGAGGTGCGGTAAAAATTATTGACTTCGGAATTTCCCACAAAGTCATGATCGCGCCCCACGGGAACACGACAAAGTTGGGTAAGCCGGGTTACCTTTCGCCCGAAGCACTGACCGGGCAAGGCA